>DATHKF010000151.1:0-4864 GCA_035489505.1 Bacteroidia bacterium
TATTTGTGCCTGTACCGTGCAGGTAACCCCTAACGATACAACGAAGATGAAGTTTCTCATTCTGAATGTTGGATGATTAGTTTGCTGATAAATCGTTGTCCTGTTTCGGTTGTTACTTCAATAAAGTAAATTCCCGGTGCGTATTGGCTTGTTTCGAATAGGGAAAAATCCGCAGGTATAACAAATTCCTACAACGCGAAACGTAACTTTTTGGGACGAATTCCGTCAACACTATTCCTTTCTTCTACCAACGACTAACTTTTGCCTCCGATAATCTGTACTCGTTCTGGTTTCCATAATATACATCCCTGTCGAGGGGTTTCAATCTTGGTTTAGGTTATATCCGAAATACATTTGGCTGATGAATTTATTTTGCGTGTTAAATCCTATTCGTGGCCCCAACGCCCAACTGATACTTTTCAAGCAATCATAATCAACAATTAATTCAAAACAAATTTTTCTCGATGTCTCAAAATACTTTTCCGAATATTCTGATTTATATGGAGAGTAGAATCCCGTGGGTGTCGGAAAACAATCATACTTGTAGGATGCATGGACGTTTCTGAAAATGGAAAGACCTACACCTACAAAAGCAGATAGCCTGAATGGAAAAGTATAACTCACTCCTAAAGTAAATCCGAAAGGCATAAGGTTATGTTCATAAACAAGACTGTCAACTGCATCTCCAAACGTAGGACGGTAAATAATGATGCTATCACTGTATAACCTCTTTTTTGACGAATACCAATTGGCATAGATGCCCCAGTTTCCTGCGATTTGCTTTACTCCAAGGCCCCATACAGTTTTGGTTCTTTCTCCATTTACAAAAGCAAAATTTTTGAACCCGCCATCGCCGATGTGAACCCCTCCTGCAAATTCGACCTGCTGCCCGATTGCAAAAAAAGGAAGGAGTACTACAAGAATTATTACCATTTGTTTTTTCATACAGAATGTTTGTACGTCAATTCACAGCAAGCTAGCCGGCCTGTCTTGCATATTTGCATCGCGAATTTCAACTGGTCGACTTGGGTTCATAGGTGGGCATGATCAATGTTCTCACGGCAACTCCGCCTAATCATTCTTTTGCTCTGCCCACAACCAATTTCTGCCTCCGATAATCTGTACTCGTTCTGGTTTCCAAAATATACATTCCACTCGCAGACGTTCCCACGTCAAGATGTATTGGCAATATGGTTTGTGAATTCGCCGGGCAAAAAATCTCATCCGTATAAACGAGTCTCCCGTCAATACTCCAAACCTTTACGCTTATTGTTTCGTCGGTTTGAACATCGAACGCTAAACTAATGTTCCCGTCCAGTGAGGGGTTTGGATATGCTTTAATCGTGTATAGAAATGGGAATGATTCAAATCTACCATCCAATCCAAATTTTGTAATCAGAAAAAGCGAAGCACTTAATTGAGGGTGAGAATAGGAACCAAAACTCAGATAACCCCCGTCTTGAGTTGCAATACATCCGACTGTTCCACCCGGATTTCCTATTACAAGTGTATCAAATCCACCAGATGGCCGTACGCGATAATACCCATTATAACCTCCCAAAGTATAAAACTGTGAGTCCTCTGGATTCAATAATACCTTATTGGCTACCTGATAGTAAGGCTGTGTTGAGATCGTGTCTCCTTGTGAGGTAAAATGTCTTAGTGATCCATATTGCGTATACGGTTGAGCAGGTATATTCACTTTGAAATAAATATCAAAACTTCCATCTGGATTAGCTCGAATATTTCCCGCGTCATTATCAATAGTATCTCCTTGTCCAAAAGGATACTTAATCCAACTCATTATTCCGACAGAGTCGTACTTCGCATAAAAACTATTACTGTACCCACCCGTATGACCCACCGCTACATAACCACCGTCGGCGGTTTGGGCAATATTCGTAGGATAATATCCGGCCAATGCGCTTTGCGACCTTCTCCAAACTTCGTCTCCCTGACGATCAATTTTGACATACGCAGGATAAGCAGTCCCAGAACCAGTCTGGGCGATCCCGCACATTACAAAACAAGAATCATTTGTTGGAATAACACTGAACGCAAAATCATTGTAATCGAAATGATAATACTTGGTAAAAAGTATATTGCCGTTTTGATCAATATTTGAAGCGACCATATTGCTCACACTTCCATATCCTCTACCAACGGCCAAATACGTACCATCAGAAAGTTTAATTCCCATCGCAAATTGATTTCTCGGGTCATCCTGCGCCCACACTCGTTCCCACAAAATATTTCCGATAGAATCCGTTCTGCAAGCATAGTGTTGGACTGCACTCGGCCAGTTCAGGGTAGTTCCGCCAATTAGAATATAGTCGCCATTCTCTAATTGATCCGCATACACGATATAGTTGAAGAACATTTGGGCAGTGAGTCCCCACGTCTTCTGAAACATCATGCTTTGCCTCTGTGCTGTGCAAGACAGCGCGAAACAAACAATAAGTATCGAAAAAAATGATTTCATGTATTTTGAATAAACCCGGACGGCATCATTAAACACCGTCCGGGTATTACTGAAATTAATCGTTACGCTGTATTACTAACTTTTGGTAATGGGGTTCACCTTCACCAGTAAATTTAAGCAAATAAACACCATTGGTTATACCCGCTGGCAACTCAATTTCACCGTTTTGTGTGATCTGACGGGTATACACTAGCTGTCCTTCGAGGCTAAACAGCTCTAGCGTTCCGCCAGTCTGCCCGTTCAAAACGATATTCAGTTTTCCGTTTGATGGACTTGGGAAGAATTCAGCCGGTGGAATTTGCACAACTTGTTCCGGTTCCTGGTTCTGACCCATACGAGCTTCACCCGGTAGACACTGCCACACTTTGATGTAACGGTAAGGCGCAGCCACATTGTCGCGTGTACCGCTGATATGAACGCTGTGGTCGTCACCATCAACGAATATTCCCATTGGCGTGTTGTCGTCGTTGGTCTTATCTGCAAAGAGCGCAGACCAAATCAGATGGCCATCGGTATCGTATTTCAAAATCTGCACGTCGAACGATCTACCATTGTAGACTTTTCCAGCAACGTAAATATTACCTGCTTTATCCAGAGTCATGCAGGTTGCTGTATCACTGCCTGAAACCGGACCATCCCATGTACGTGACCACAAAACGTCATTGTTTTGGTCTCTCTTTACAACGAGGAAATCTGTTCCACCTTGTCCGTTTGTTGCACCTACGGTAATTGTATTCGATCCGTCCGTCATGCTGAGATGGTTATCAAACGTTTCTCCGGGTTCTTCCGACAATGAATCCCCTGCCACGTTGACACCTGCGAGGTCAAGATTGAACGGCGAAGCCGTCAGCCATTCCGCCAAGGTTTTGAACTCAAAGGAAACCACCGTGTACATTGATCCGTGCTTAGAAAATATACGGAAGGGAGTAGTCGGGTATAAGTCTGCGTAGTAACCTGTTTCGATTGGATCGAAAATAAAGGTTCCGTCTGCGTTCACGTAGGTTCCTTCAATCTCCAGGTCATTGCCATTTTCATCCATGAAACTTAACCATGTGTTCGAAGTAGGTTCGAGCAAACACGGTTGGTTGAGGTTAGCCGTTCCGTTAATCTCTTGATCCTGCAATGTGCGGGCGTCCTCGAAATTCAAGTTGTACTTAAACGCAAGATAGCCCCGAGCCAATGTAACCCCTGCGCCGCCTGTGTGCGTTTGCTGTTCGGCGATTGCAACGAGATCATTTTTTTCCTGTGGCGCCGGATCACGTTGTTCGCTGTTGATCGTAGCGAAGATCGTCAACACGTTTTTGTAATTGTCCTCAATCAAATTGGTCGGAGTAAAAACCGCAAGTTCAGTTAACGCAGTCGCGTATTGCCCTTGTCCTATCAGCCCTTCAATTTCAATGATGGCTTTGATGTTTGCAGATGCAACCGCATCACTTCCCTGTCCGGTGTTCAAGCGTTGCACTTCATACACATAGTCAGCACGCCACCAGCCAGCGGAATCATTCGGCAGGTTGCGTTCAACGTTCGCTCCGCCGTCTGCATAAGTAGTCAGGCCGATTATTGGATTGCACAGATCGGCTCCAGTCAAAGGTGAAATGACCGAGCCTGTTCCTGTGTTTCCATAATAATCAATATCAAGGTTTGTACCTGCGCCATTCCAAATCCATTTATTAAAATCAACATTGCTTTCGTAAACAAAAATATCCGAATTCCAAGGGTACATCGTGTATGGTACCAGATTGTTGAATTCTTCGTTCACCGGTCTGCCGTGCGTGGTCAATGAATCAGGACGTAAGTACGCATAAACAAGATTGAAACCGGCTGCATAAGCACCAAACCAGTTGCAGTGCATATCGGAATATAACATGTCGAATTGTACGTCAATGCATGTACCTGCGCTTACAATGTTTCCGTAGATTTCTGAGTTGTCGGAATTTTGGAATAGCAGCCCCTTGTTCACATAATTACCGGGATTGCCGGAACTGACACCGTTTTCAGAAACATTGAATCCCGGAGAGTTCAAAACTTTGATACCAACCGGATTTGCAGATTGAACCGTCGAGGTATACACCATATTATGCTTAACCTGCATTGGAGGGACAACCTGTGATGGATTAACAAATGTTACTCCACCCCAACCACGCACATTATATAGTTGTATACCATTCCAAATACCGTTCATTGTATTCTTCGTGATATTGAGTTCGTGGTAGGAAACTTTTTCACCGAGTGCCCATTCCGCAATTAAAAAACCCGTAGACGTTCCCGAATTGTTCACAGTATTGTTGGCTATCACGATGCTGGTATACGCACCCGTAGCATTATTGGCATTCGTGTCAGCATCAAGTTGAGCCGTTTTATTATGCAACGTTGCTACCGCAC
>DATHKF010000152.1:0-3880 GCA_035489505.1 Bacteroidia bacterium
TCTCCAGCTTTTGCGCGTACAGTTTTTTATTGAACTGCTGGTTGAGCAGGAGGACGCCGAGCACGATGAGAAAAATAATCATCGCAAAGGGAAGAAGGGTTGAAAGAAAATCTACGCTTTGTGACGTTTCCATAGGCCAACGAAGAAACAGAAGTACATAGTTGCAGAAAAAAAATCATGCAGGATCCAGCTGTAACGGCTTAAGTATACCGGAAAGGACCGATCCATAATTTCTCCAAAATAGAACAGCAGAAGATTTGACGAGTAATAAATGAGCAGCCCGGAATTGATCCAATTGATGCTTTTGGAATCTGCAGTCCTAATTTCTTTCGAATGTTCATTGAGAAATAAAATGAATGTTGATAGCGAAAAGATAATGATAATAACGGATTCAACTGTGAGTACTGTTGAATTGAACTTTAAAAGCAGTGTAGGCGGAATTGCATTGTATATCGCGAAAAAAAGAAAGAGAATAATTGCTGCAATCATGATACGACCATCAAGTACATCGCGAAATATTTTTCTGTAAAACAAACTGATACATACGAATCCCGCTGCGGTATAAAAATGCAGCAAGGGCATGTTATTGATCCGGAACCACCAGAAAGCACCTGATGCTACCTGTATGGCGGCAGACAGAAAAAGGAAAAGGGAAAACAGTTTTAATGTTTTCCCTAACTGTTTGAAAATAATTGCGGCATAGATAGCTGCTCCAAGTACAGGGATGCAGGAAATGACAAGTACCAGCTTAATAAAATTCTGATCAGCCATTCAGTCGGCCAAAATAAAGTGGACTTGAAGGGTCGCAGGTATTGGGACATGGCAGGTTAAAATCGTAAACACGCTGTTTGCCATCAGCACCAATCGGAAGATCATCGCAATCGTCGGCATTCAATGGAACAAGGAACAAACGCATTTTGAAATTCAACTCTTCAGTTTCCAGTCCGAAATAAACACGGAATGAAGCGGAAGAGGAGTCGTTGGAAGGAGGAATTCCCAGCGCCGCCTGGATATCTGAATGACTGATCTTGAACGCATACGTGGGGTCTGCTTCCTGCGAAGCAATTTGTGTGATGTATCTGCTGATAGCAGCTTGTGCTACGTCAAGAGCAACAAGGTTAGACGTTGTGAGTTTGATGGTGGGAACGGTTGCCATAATTTAAAAATGTTTGGTTTCCGCAATTATACTTCCAATTGCTGCAAATACCATAAGAAACAATTGTTATCTGTGCAATTCAGGAAGAACTTCCCGGAAACCGGGTAGAAATGTCTGGTTTTTTCAAACACACATTCTTCATCTGTTTTCCCGCTTGCGGTTGGTGTTGCTTTGTCCTTGTCAATACGCGAAGCTTCATCCTTGACAAATACGCTGAAATTTTAACCACAGCGGCACGGCGACACGGCGCATTGCTTATCTGTTCCCCGTGGCGGCACGGCGGGGCAATCGCTTCGCGATTTAAAGTGTAACCAGAAATTATTTTGTGAAATAATCACGAAGTGATTCTAACTAACACCGTGCCGCCGCGGATAATGGTTATCAAATATTAAGCCCTGTGTCGCTGTGCCGCCGTGGTTTTTTCCATACATAAACTTCACTAACCCCGTAACCTTAAACCAAAACCATGACCAACCTCCTTGCATTCCAGTCAAAATGGCAAAAGCTGAAAGCCACCATGTCTCCGGCCGAATTGAAACACCAGCAGGACCTGATTGATGAAGCGCACAACGAAGCCAAAGCCATTCTGCTGGGAAATCCACCAGCGAAAGTGAACAGCATTACCGATCTCGCGATGGTGAAAACTGCACTGGGTGAAGCCGATATTCCTTTGACCGCGCTGAATACATCCAATGCCGCCGCGTACGTCGATAACCTCGGCCAGATCTGGGGATTCAGAACATACGAACAACTGGACCTCGGCTGGGTCGCGTCGCTCGTATACTACAACGAATACAAAAACAAAAAAGGAAGTTTTGGTGGCGACGCGCAGGTGATTCCCATTCCCAACGATGCGAAGATTGCTATCGCCGGCGATTGGGGCACCGGTTACTGGCGTGGTGCAGATACTCCTGCCGCGAAAGTTGCTGCGTTGATGACAGCTGCAAAACCCGATTACACCATTCACATTGGCGATACATACTACGCCGGTACGCAGGATGAGATGAATAACAACCTGCTCAACATCTGGCCGAAAGGAAAATCAGGAAGCTTTGCTATCCCGGGAAATCACGAAATGTATTGCGGCGATAATTTTTACAACGCAATTCTTCCAACACTTTGCCCGCTGCAGAACGGTGTGAGTTATTTCGCACTGCAGAACGACAACTGGCTGATCATTTGTCTCGATACAGCGTACTACGCATCAGGCGACCTGTACATGAACGGTTCCATCATGGACCAGCAGAGCGGCGGTGAGCAGGTCAAGTGGCTCATGAGTATTTTACCGAAGGCAGGAAACCGGAAGATCGTTATCGTTACGCACCACGAGCCGCTTGATCTCGGCGGTTCTCACATCACCAATTTATTCGGGGAGATCAATACGCTGTTGATGGTGAACAACCTGAAACTTGCATTCTGGTATTATGGTCACGAACATAACGCAGCCGTGTACAGCGAACTTTCTGCAATGCATTACCCGGCGCGCTGCATCGGTCATGGAGCAATTCCATACGGCGTAGCCTCCGATCTCAGCACCGCAACAGGTACAACAGTGACCTGGGCCGAAACGCAATCAGCGAATGATCCTTCATATCCTAACCGGATCCTGAATGGTTACCTGGTGATGGAACTGAATGGTGCTGCAATGACTGAAAGTCTTTATTCGGAGAATGGCGATTTGCGATGGAGCCAGGTAAACTGAAAAAATAATTTTCGATCGAAAAAAAAACGCCCTTCGGGAATGAAGGGCGTTTGTATTTTTTTGCACGTAAAATTTATTGCACGAACACGCACATCGAGAGAGTGCCGGAATTATCCGCAAGTCCCTGGCCGTATACTGCGTTCAGATCATCGTTGATGCACATATTCAGGCGGCCACTTAATCCCGCAGGTGCAACGCCGCCCATTCCGAACAAAAATACGGTGCTGCCGATCCTTCCGATGAGCGCGCCTTCATTGGCGCCCGGCAATGTGTAAAGTAATTTACCTTTTACAGTAGGGTTACCGTTGGCCCCATAACTTCCGAAAGCAGGGTTGGCCGTCCATGACCCGTTCTGATCTGCAAGGTAGACTGTGTTGTTTGCCGCAACGTTTACTCCGGTGTCCTGCCACGACCGGTTTGCCGCAACGGTAACAGACTGTGCCAGGGCATCCGCGTCAGAATCTGTTGGTATGTTATCATTATCCATGATGCAAGGGTTGGGTGTTCATGCAATAGTAGTGCGTTTTTTTTAAACTTATATGATCTGTTTATTATTTGTGTGGTTATGCGTAGGGAACGACCAACAAATAATTTGCATGTGTGACAAACAATTGTACATTTACTTTATCCGGCCGTTTTATGAGAGTCGCTGATTACGGTCGCGAGTAATTGGGCCCCTTCTGAATAACCCCGGGAAATTCCCCCCTCTTTCCGGTAACTGTGGAGTTGTAACGCTTACATCCAGCAACAAATCCCGTGTGCGTATTTTTTTATGCGCGCACGATATATTCTTACAGTACCATGAGTGCAAAAAAGAAAGTGAATTCGCCGGGCAAAAAAAAACCGGCCGCAAAAAAATCTGTTCCTGTAAAAAAACCTGCAGCGAAAAAAACGATCGTTAAGACGAAGTCTAAACCGGTTGCACGCGTAGCAAAAAATTTCGCCGGGGCCGCAAAACCTTTTGGCAAAATCACAGGCAAGCTCACGGATCCAACCGATGATCCGATTGGACCTACCGGCGC
>DATHKF010000153.1:0-3452 GCA_035489505.1 Bacteroidia bacterium
GCTTGCTGCCTGCGGAAATGAGACAACAACTGCCGAAAACGGTGATACCGGATTAAGTGATACCCTCTCGGGAACGGTTGAAATTATTGAAACGAATTCTTCACTTCCAACACCTTTCCGGGTGGCGGCTATGTTCAAGCGTGCCGACCTGAATTACCTTCCGGGAATTACCTACGCAACCGACAAAGCGTCGATGTATTCCACTAAGTTTCAGCTGGCCCAGATTATGGGAGTATACAGCGCAGACATGGCGTACAGCGTGCTCAACAAGCAGACCAACGAAGGCCAGATGTACCTGAAAACGGTGCGCGAGGTTGGAAATAAAATCAATCTTGGAAAAGTATTCGACCAGGGCAACCTGTACGAGCGTTTCAATGCGAACATGGAGAATGAAGATTCCATCGGGACCATTGTGGCGGATATCCAGTACGAGACGGATATGCAGCTGGAAGAAAACCAGCAGAACGAATTGTACGGAGTGATTTTCGCCGGCGCCTGGATTGAGTCGATGTACATTGCCGGGGAAGTATACAAGAAAGAGGGCAATGAAAATGTGGTACAGGCTTTGTTTGAGCAGATGGCCGTGTTAAACAGCATCATTGCAGAATTGAAAGCCTACGAAGCCAAAGATCCGGCAATCACCGGGCTGATCGCACAGCTTACTGCGCTGCAGACTGAGTTCGACAAACTTCCTTCAGTGAAGAAACTGAATGACGATTCCGAGCTTGATTTCTCAGACGTAAAACCTGCGAAAGGTGAAATGGATCCGCTGATCAAAATGATTGGCGATGTGCGTGCAATAATTGTAAAAGGATAACCCGAATAACCCCTCTCGATATGAAAACGATGAAACGATTTTTTATACTGGCGCTACCAGTGCTCGTTGTACTGGTTTCCTTAACCGGCGCGGCTATTCAGCAGGCGGTGACATGCGACCAGAAAGCATTGAAAGATGCAGCGCGTGCAAAACTTGATCCGTACAAATACGATTCAGGAAAAGTAACCCAGTTCCGCTACCGGAACAAAGCCCAGCTGAAAGAGATTGAAGTCCCTGTTTTCATTGGGGAAAAATACCGGATGGTATTCAACATGGAAGCGGTATCGCGCAACGTAATTATCTCAGTCTACAACAAAGACAAGGAGACCAAGAACCGCAAGGTGCTTTGGACCAGCAAAAGCTCTGAGCCGGGAACGAAGATTCACGTATTCGAACCAGACAATGCGAAGTTCAAGTTCTATGTAGACTATGATTTACCTGCGGTGACGGATTCGTTGCCACCGACGGAGTGCGTGGTGTTTATGCTCGGGTACAAGTAAGTATAGACGCAAAGCCGCTAAGCCCGCAAAGGCAAAACGCAAAGCAATATTTAAAGGATGCAAAGCGCAGGGTTAACTCTCTGCGCTTTTTCTTTGCGTCTTCGCGCCTCTGCGGCCATTTTGTTTACAACTTTAAATCAGCCCAAAAACCACGATATTAACAGCCTCATAACCTTTTGGTCAAATGGAAAAACATGAGCATTCATGCACGTTCCACGCCCGCCAAGACAATTTCACAGGCGGTTTTGAACAAAATGAAAAGCGCTGATTCCGACGTTCTTAAACATCCTGATGTAAATAACTTCGGGAGGTATTTTTATTTAGCGAGTACTTCACCCGTTACTTTTGAATCCAACAAGAACGAAAACGTTTCTTTTATGGTGCAGAGTATGGTGGAAATGTCGACAGGGATCAGGATCATGCCGGTTAATGCCGATCGCATGATCAATGGTAGCCACGGACTGCACAACGCGGAACTCGACAAATGGGTACAGTTTAAGTTCACGGAAATTTCAGAACCGCTGGCGCAGGTATGGACAGGAATTCCTTTTCAGTTCATGAAGCGCCTGGAAGATCTCAACGAAGGACGGCCGGTAAGAAATTACGCGCTGCGTCAACTGGCAGAAGCTATTCTTGAAAACAACCCGGAGTTTAATCCGCAACTCGATTACGTGTACATCTGTACTGAAGACGTAGAGGAATAGTTTCGGGTTAAAAAGTTCCGGGTACGCCCCTGCGTACAATCACAATTTTTCTTCGGATTATTTCGGATCGACTTTGATCAGTTCTAATCAAGCAAAACAATTTCTCCGGCTGAAATTGTTTCGTCTGTGAATTTCACTTTGTAATCCGCACTGTTTTTCGGCAACTGTATTTTGTAATACACGGTCGTGCACATCCAGCAATCACACTGAATCATTCTGAGCTGGGGTGGCGATGCGATCATTCCTGATTCTTCAAAATACTGCATCCCGAACAGTCCCGGGTGTACGCTCACGAAAATACCGTCGCCCTTGTGTTGCATGGAGCCTTGCGTTTTGGTCACGGAAAATATTATCGAAGCGTGCTGATGTCCAGTATTCCAGAATGCTGTCGTTCATGCGCATCACTGTTCTGGCGTAGTATGGATTTGGGGAACCATCGCGCAAAAACTTACTGCAGCAATCAACGGCTGCCGTGAGGTTGTTTCAAAACGAATGTTGTTGCCGCGAATTACACGAATTACGCTAATGATGCATTCGCGCAATTCGTGTAATTCGGCAGTGGCCCAGTTTGAAATAATTTATTCAATGTCGCAAGAATGAAAAACGGTTGAAACCGTTGGGGAAGCCTTCTGTATCCATTGCCGGGGCTTAAGCCCCTGGCAATGGCAGCTATCGATTATCCAACCGCTTCAGCGG
This sequence comes from Bacteroidia bacterium, assembly GCA_035489505.1. Classification (GTDB taxonomy): domain Bacteria; phylum Bacteroidota; class Bacteroidia; order Palsa-965; family Palsa-965. The sequence goes on from DATHKF010000153.1 coordinate 2,718, forward strand.
TTTTCATCAGGGCGTCTACTATCCAAGCTGAGCTTCTACACAGCCGGCATTTATGGAGATATTCCGCTCAAAAAAACTATATTTATAGCAATCACTAATCACTCGTCCTCATGAAAAAAAATTACAGCGTTCTCCTGTCGTTCTTCATAGCAGGAACACTCACTGCACAAACCACATTCAATTACACGGGAAGTGTACAAACGTATACGGTTCCCTTATGCGTATCCTCCATCACGGTGGATGTATACGGCGCTTCGGGCGGATCGAACAACAGTAATCCCGGAGGTTCAGGCGGCCGCGTACAGGCCACTGTACCTGTAACACCGGGAGAAGTACTTCAGATTTTTGTAGGCGCTACCGGCGTGAATACACAGGGGAGTCATCCCGGAGTGTATAATGGCGGTGGTGGCGTATTCTCGTACTCTTCAGGGGGAACCGCAGGGACCGGTGGCGGCGGAACAGATATCCGCAGAAGCCCTTACACAACAGCAGACCGTCTTGTGGTTGCAGGTGGCGGCGGCGGGGGCGGATACCAGACTACTACTGGTGGTCATGGCGGCGGATTGACCGGGCAGACCGGTACTCCGTTTCCTTCCTGGCCAAGTTCGGGCGGAGGTGGCGGAACACAATCTGCGGGTGGTGCGCAAGGTGTAGCGTGCTGTTCTTGTCCAACGTATACTACAGCGGGAACATTCGCGCAAGGTGGAAACGGCGCCGGTGATGGTGCAGGTGGCG
>DATHKF010000154.1:0-2097 GCA_035489505.1 Bacteroidia bacterium
GATCACATTCGCACGCGCAGCCCAGGTGCCAACGTTCTGCGGAAGGGCAAAGAAAGGATTCTGGTCCTGCTGGTATTTACTCACAAAACTTCCTCCGAATATGAACGTGGCTTTGCAGGAATCCATTTTTGTTCCTACAAATTCGTTCAGGTTAAGTTCTCCGTCGAAGCCGCGCACAATTCCCGGCGATGATGAAAAGAAGTTTCGCTGTTTGCCCCAGATCCCTTTCAGGTAAATACCGCGGTACGCATGGAAACGGATGCGCATTCCATCCAGCGCATTATCGTAGCCCAGTCCGCGTTCTTCGTAGGCGCGGTAAGCAAGTCCGCTTCCGAACTGGTCGTAGCTGCTTCCAACTGTAATCTCCAGGCGGTCGTTATTATATGTGGCGAAACGATAGGGAATACCAGTGCCTTTATAGCCCACGGGAAAACCCTGCATCACATTCAGGTAATGTTCGTAACGGACACCCGCCATGAATTTCCCATTGGTATACAGGATGTTTCCAAAACCATTCGACAGGGCTTTTTCCGGAACTACCGGCGCGTTGATGGCTGAATCGGGATTGTAATATGCAGCATCAAACTGAAAATTTCCGTGAATCTGTCCGCCACCGATACCTGGCAACTGCGCGTTTACAAAATTGACGAACCCGGTCAGGGCGACCGGGATCAGAACCAGTAATTTTTTCACTATACAGCGTTTTTAGTGAAGTGAAGATAGACTTTTATTCCTGCTTCGGGGCAGAAGCAGCGGCAGCAACTTTCTTTACTTCTTCGTAAATTTTTTCAACGCCGCCATTCGGATTATAGACATTGGTCTGCCACATTACTTCGTTATTTCCATTGAGGACGAATGTATGCGGTACGTTGTTTACGTTCATGGCGCGTTTGAAATCCTGGTTCTCGTCGAGGTACACTTCATACGTCCATTCCTGCTGCTCCACGTATGGTTTCACTTTCGGTGAATTACGTGTATCGTCAATAGAAATAGCGATCAGTTTCACGCCGGTTTCTTTTTGCCACGTTTCATATACTTCGGCAATTTCATTCAACTCCTTTTTACAAGGCGCGCACCAGGTTGCCCAGAATGCTACCACGATTGGTTTTCCGTCGTTTGCAAATGTTCCCGTGCTGATAACCTTTCCGTCGAGTCCTTTTACATCAACAATGGCCAGTTTCTGCAAAGCGTCCTGCTTCATAGTAAATGCTGTAAACAGGAAGAAAATAACCGCGAGCTGGAATGTGGAGAAGATGTTTTTCATGTGGTGAAAGAGTTTTGTGCTGTTGAGCGCCCTAAATTAGGCAATCGCTCTCAATGGAAAACAAATACCGAGCCAGTTTTAGAACCCTTTTTCTAGAGCATTTTTGACCAATTCTTGATCAGGATTGACAAACGGCCATTTCGGGGCGACAAGTGGTCATTGAAATACCGAAGTGATTCATTATGTTTGTAATAGTTCAAAAGCATAAAAATCGAATACCATGAAAAAACTTGTACTCGCATCTGTTGCCACTTTGTTCGTTGCAGGACTTTCTGCGCAGAGTTTGTCTATCACCAGCACAACATTGGGAGGAATTACCAATGGCCAAACAATCACGTATTCTGTTGACCAGGCTACGTCACTTGAAACACATGATTTCGAAGTGCATAACACCAATCCAAATACGATCACGGTGAAAGTGCGTAAAGCCATTCAGACACAGTCTGCAGGACAAACGTTCTACTTCTGCACAGATCAGAACTGCTATACTCCGTCAACTGTATTGTCTGGAAACGTATCCATGACTTCCGGTGGCCAGTTCAACCTGATCGCTGACTTCACTCCAAATAACACAACCGGAACTTCACTGGTTCGCTATTCGATTTTCAATACAGCGAATCCTTCTGATTCCGTTTTCTTCTTCATCCAGTACGATGTAACTCCTACAGGAATTGCAAATCACGCACTGGTGAAAGCATCGATCGGTGCACCGATGCCAAACCCGGCAAGCAGCACATTTACCATGAACTACAATCTTGGCAGTTCATTCGGAAAAGGTGAAGCGAAAATGGTTATTTACAACATGCTCGGCGCAGTTGTAAAAACAGAATCGA
>DATHKF010000155.1:0-4219 GCA_035489505.1 Bacteroidia bacterium
CTTGCTTCCGCCCATGAAACGGATTTCATGTATTCTTTACGGTGTGATCATTCTCCTGCTCCAGGCGGGTGTTGATCTTCATGCACAAACTGTTGAACGCATCGACAGCTTGAAAACCGTATTGACCACACCGCAACACGATACAGCCCGGGCACTCACGCTACTCGAGATCTGCCGCTACTACCAGAACAACGATCTCGATTCGTTAACCAAATACAGTAAAGCGTGCATTGTCGTTTCAGATGAAGCTGAATATTCCAAAGGCCAGGGCAACGGTCACATCATGCTGGGCATTGCGTTGATGTATGAAGGAAACAATGCCGCTGCTTTGCAGGAATATGAAACGGCGTATAGCTATTATACCGAAATCGGGTTGAGAAAAGGAATGGCGAATTCCCTCAACAATATCGCACTCATTTACTCGGCCACTGGTCAATACGATCTTGCACTCGACAATCAGCTTCGCGCGATGGAACTGTATAAGGCGGATGGAAACTGGCGCATGCACGGCAACAGTCTTAACAACATCGGGTTGATCTATCTCAACCAGCAACGTTTTGAAGAAGCGTTTCCGTACCTCATCGAATCGGTGCGCGTGATGAAGGACAGCGGTGAAGTACCCGGGCTTCGTAATCCGTACAACAATCTCGGGCTGGTATACAAATCGAGAAATAATTTCGATTCTGCTGCATATTATTTCAAGCTGGCGATTGACCTGTACCAGGAAGCCAGCGACGATCATAATCTCGCGGGATGTTACAACAATCTTGCGCTGAATTACGAGCTGCAAAAAGATTCTGCAAACGCCTTATTGTACCATCGGAAAGCGCTCGATATCCGCAGAACGAGTGGCGATATTCCCGGCCTTACCACATCCTGGTTGAACATTGGGATCATTTACGAGCAATTTCATTTACCCGATGTGGCAAAGCCGTACATACACCGCGCCATTCATCTTGCCGACAGCCTGAAGATGTACGAAGTACTTTTCCAGGGATACCGTGAGCTTGCACTGATCGATTCCTCAAAGGGCAACATGGACTCAGCGTTTTATTACCTGAAGATTGCCATGGAATACCGTGACAGCATGGTGAGCGAAGAAACCGATCAGCGTCTTGCGGACATGCGCATCAAGTACGACACCGACCAGATCAAACAGCAAAGCGCACTGAAAGATGAACAGCTGAAAACAGAAAAAACAATCCGCTGGCTGATCATGGGCATTGGTGTTCTTGTTTTCTTCGGTCTCGTCATCGTTGCATTTGCATTGCGCGCTGTGAGACGAAAAAATAAACTGCTCGCAACGCAGAAACTGGAAATTCTCCAGAAGAATGCAGTGATGACCGAGAAGAATCTCATCATCAGTAACCAAAAGCAGCAAATCACCGATAGCATCAATTACGCGAACACCATTCAGACAGCATTGCTTCCTTCGGAGAAAGAATTGTTGCGCGATCTTCCCGGTGCATTTGTTTTCTTCGAGCCGCGCGATATCATCAGCGGAGATTTCTACTTCGTTGCGAAAACCGGCGATGGTGTTTTATTTGCTGTTGCCGATTGTACCGGTCACGGCGTACCCGGAGCGATGATGAGCATGCTCGGCGTGGAAGAATTGCAGAAAGCCATTGCGGTTTCTCCTGATCCGGGAAAAATTCTCATTGAAGTCAACCGCTCGATCCGGAATCTTTTGCGTCAATCAGCTGAAGGCGGAACGTCACGCGATGGAATGGATATTGCGTTTTGTTATTTGCAGGGAAATACGCTGCGTTATGCAGGAGCACAACGTCCGTTGTGGATTTGCCGCAACAACGAACTCATCGAATACAAAGGAACCAAAATGGCCATCGGCGGCATCACTCCCGATGACCAGGTTTTTGTAACACATTCCATCGCGCTGCAGTCGGGCGACATGATCTATCTTTCTTCCGATGGTTACGCCGACCAGTTTGGCGGAGAAACCGGGAAGAAGATGATGACGAAAAACATGAAAATGCTCTTGTCGCGCATCGCGCATGAATCGACCGAAGTTCAACGGAGCAAAATCAGCGAGGCATTCACCACCTGGAAAGGAAAGAGGGAGCAGGTGGATGACGTGTGTGTGATGGGTGTTCGGATCAATTAAAGTGGATTCAAATCGATTCAACCTTTAACACAGATGCGCACTTGTTGGAATCTGTACAAAACGAGAAGAGAGTTCCCACCTCTGCCCGGGAACTCTCTTCTACCACACTCCGCCGCGGCGGATTAAATCAGTTCTTGAATATTTTACAGATTGATCGTGAATCCGATGCTGAACGGATGCAAAGCCGGTCCGCGGTTCTCTTTGAAGAATTCAGAGAGTGAATAGTTTGCGTACACTGAATACTTTCCGATTCCAACACGTGCTGTTGCTGCATAACGGAACGGATTCACGTTGAAGTCATCTTTCAGTTTGCGTTCTGAATCAGTACCGTCGATGCTGTATTCCTGTTTCAAGCGGTTGCGGAAAATATTGTACCCTCCGGTGATACCTGCTGCGATGTGAAAGCTCTTTTCTTCGTTTTTGCTTGTATTGAACTCAAGCAGGAGCGGAACATTCACCCAGGTTGTTTTCAGTTTGTTTTTGGAATAGTCGATGTTGTCTTCAGTCGCAGTCACGAGAGGTGAATCAGCGTCAAGGCTCCAGTTGTTGCGGAATGCATACGAGTTCCATTCGAGACCAATACCTGTTACGAGTTGCACGTAATTTTTTACGATGTGCACATTGTATTGTCCGATGTTCCATGCGATAGAACGTGATCGTGCATAATCCAGTTCGAGGAATGGATAACCTGCCTGCACGGTCAAACTGTTTGCCGGGGTCATGTATCCGTTTACGCCGATGTCGAGGCCTTCCCAGTATTTGAACTGGTCTTTTGGTTTTTCAAAGCGAAGTGAATCGTCGCAAAACGCGAAAGCCGATGGAGTAAACAATGCGAAAGCAGCGAAGGTGTACAGTATCTTTTTCATGGTATGTGTTTTTTCGAAATGTGTTTCTTTTGACATATGACGGCACCACATTTGGATTAGTTACAGGGCTGCCGTTTATTTGTCGTGAAACGCAGAAATCATGTCAGAAAACAGGAAATTGAATATGGAAGAATTGGGGCGGATGAATCCCGTGGAGTTTAAGTCTTCCGAAAAAACGCCGCTGGTTTTCTTCCTCGACAATGTGCGCAGCATGAACAACGTGGGTTCCGTATTCCGTTCTGCGGATGCGTTCCGGCTGGAGGAAATCCGGCTTACGGGAATTACACCGCAGCCACCGCATCGTGAAATTCAAAAGACCGCGTTGGGCGCAACAGAAACTGTGCAGTGGGTGTATAGCGAAGATGCGCTCGTTGCCTTGCAGGGATTCAAAGCACAAGGCTACACGATTATTTGTGCAGAGCAGGTGGCCAACAGTAAGCTCTTATCGGAAGCCGTTTTCATCCGCGAAAAAAAATACGTGGTTGTTCTCGGCAACGAGGTGGATGGTGTGCGGCAGGAGCTGATCGACATCGCGGACTACTGCGTGGAGATTCCGCAGGCGGGTACGAAACATTCATTGAATATCGCGGTGGCGGCGGGGATTGTTGCGTGGGAGGTTTATCGGCAGACGACGAAAACGTAATGATGTGTTTGCCCGCCCCAGCGGGCAACGCCTGCGGCAGCAAGGAAATTTTCTTTTTTGCATTCACTAGCCCCGGGCTCACGCCCGGGGCTAGTGATGTTTCGCCCCTACGGGGCTCAGTGTTGCGTAACACTATTGAGTGTGACCGCTGGAGCCCGTAGAGGCGGAATCTTTTTAATTGCGGATTGGATCCGTGGCTAACAAAAAGAAATTACTTGTTGCGGCGGACGCGAACCAACACGCGCGAGCCCCGTAGGGGCGGAATCTCGCTAGCCCGATGCGTAAGCATCGGGGCTAGCAAATCAAAAAAGAAAAATTCCTTGCTGCCGCAGGCGTGTCCTGAGCTTGTCGAAGGGCGTGTTCGCCGCCTTTTAGGCGGACCATTATTCAACCCCTTCAGGGTTGGTGCGCAACGCTCACGCTTGCTTATTAATATTCGACCCCTTCGGGGCATAGCCGTCAGTCTAAGACTATCTCATTAACAAGTCACGGTTGAGAAATGGGTTTAAAAAGAGAACAGTGCTAAAGAAGGTTTTTCTAAGATAGTGTTGCGAAACAATTATCTATGAGGCCTTCAGAAGCACTGCG
>DATHKF010000156.1:0-2001 GCA_035489505.1 Bacteroidia bacterium
CGCTGGCAGGAGAATTTTCAACGCGTTCATTCCGCCGGCTGAAACACCGATCACAACAGCCTGGTATGTAGTTGCGTTGTTCAATCGATTGCGTATTTCTTTTTAAAAATCCGTTGTTTTTTATCCAGTTCCACGTAATGCTTTTCGTGGTCAGTGAAACGCAGGCTTTCTTTGGCGCCGAGACACAGGAGACCGCCATTGACAAGACTGTCAAAAAAAAGCTGTTGTACTTTGCCCTGCAGGCTCACGTTGAAATAGATGAGTACGTTGCGGCAAAGCACGAGATGTACTTCCGCGAAAACTTTGTCGGTAACGAGATTGTGATTGGCCCACACGATATTTTTTTTCAGCGACTGATCCATGATCACCATCTTGTCGTCTGACGTGTAGTAGTTGGAAAAAGATTCGGAGCCGCCCGACTTCAGGTAATTGGCCGTGTACTGTTTGATCATTTCGTTGGAAAAAATTCCTTCTTTCGCACGGTCCAGCGCATGCTGGTTAAAATCGGTTGCGTAAATGGTGGTGCGGTCGTACAATCCTTCTTCTTTCAAAACAATGGCCATGGAATATGCTTCTTCGCCGGTGGAACATCCGGCATGCCAGATCTTGATGTACGAATACGTTTTGAGAATTGGAATTACTTTTTCGCGAAGTGCGCGGTAGAAATCCGGGTCGCGGAACATTTCGGTAACGGTGATGGAAAGATCCTGGAGAAGCTGTGCCGCGAATTGTTCATCGTGCAGCACGCGATTGATCATGTCGGAAACGTTTTTTATTCCGGAAAGCCCTCGCCGGGTGGAGATCCGTCGTGCGATATGCGCTTCGGAATATTCCCGAAAATCGTATCCGTAGCGTTGGTAAATTGCCTGGAGCAACAAGGCAATTTCAATCTCTTCCGTGCTTTTTGCTTCCATCCTCTCCGTAGCGTTCATCACCGCGGTGATGACCAATCAACACCGGGATTCACGTTCACGAACCAATGTACGAAACGAAAAACTGGTAGTCGTTTGTAAACGGATAAAACGGATATCGTTTCGATGGTTGGTATAAATCTGGCCACAGATTACGTCCCGATAGCAATCGGACGCAGATGCAGAATGTGGTAGGAATTTTGAATTGATTTAATTCCACTGAATCGGATCGCGAAGCGATCACAAATTCTTTAAAAATTCTGCGGGCATTGAATCTGCGGCATCAGCGGCAAAAAATACAGCGACATTTCTTAGTGTATCCCTTCCGGAAGTGTAAACACCCATTCCCACGCATCACCTATTTCGTGGTCCTGTACAATTCGCGTTTGTTTAAAACCGTTTCGCGTGAGAATAGCTGTTGAAGCATTTACTTCGGGCGCTGTTTTCGCAGTCACAATTACGTTGGGGTCATGTTGTTTTGCAATGGAAAGCAATTCCTTGCAGGCCCATGTTGCAATGCCGCGTCCTTCGAATTCAGGAAAAGTCCAATAGGCGATTTCCACACGTCCATCAATGGGTTGCCCGGTGAAACTGCATGTTCCTACAAGTACTTCGTCGCGCAGGATGAAGTAGCCGATCCACGGCGGCGTGAAACCGATTTTCGGGTAATACGTTTCGTACAGTGCAAAAAGATCCTGGCTGTATGGTGAAGCGAAAAATTCTTCAGCAGGTTTTTGGGTGGTGATGGGGAAGAGGCGCATGAAGAATTAGTGCTGCACTACAAATTTGCCGCGTGTTGGCGTTCCGTTTTCATTGAAGACTGAATAGAAATATATTCCTTCAGCGAATTCCTGGACGGAGAGGGAGATTAAATTTTCGTTGGTGTTTTCGCGATAGACTTCACGGCCGAGTTGATCATAAATAATTATTGAACGTGATTGTTGCGAATCGAAAAAATGGAAAGTAATGCTTTCTGATGCGGGATTAGGGTAAACCACAACCTGATTCATTGCAGTTGGGTTTTCAAAAACACCTACCGCAGTCCCGCACGTATCAACAAAATTCCCGCCAACCCATCTTGCAATGTAAT
>DATHKF010000157.1:0-3588 GCA_035489505.1 Bacteroidia bacterium
CGGGAGCAACAGCTACCCAGCGTTTGTCGGGATTGCTCGATGCAAAGGCCGCGAAAACAGGCGCAAGCAAAAACGATCTCGAAAAAGAAATGATGCATGAAATTCCGGCGGGACGATTTGCTGCCCCGGAAGAAATTGCTGCAGCGATCGCTTTTCTTGCAACACCGGCTGCTGCATACATCAACGGTATCAACGTTCCGGTTGATGGTGGAAGAACCGGAAATCTGTGATCCTTGATTGTCTACCGGGTGAGAGTTGCCACTGATCGATTTATTAAACCCGGGGAGCCATTTGATTTAATTTTGCAACCACAATTTGTGTTACCAAACCAAAAAATTACTTCGCTAACCGACTGAGCATGGGATTGATCAAAGAATTCAAAGAGTTTGCGGTTAAAGGAAATGTCATGGACCTCGCGGTCGGTGTGATCATCGGTGCAGCGTTCACGGCCATTGTCAAGTCGCTGATCGACGATGTCATTACACCTCTCGTTCTGAACCCGCTCCTGGAAGCCGGGCACATGAAACACCTCAACGAACTGGTTGTACTCGGGACGGTGAAATACGGAAATTTTCTTGCTGCGATTATCAACTTCCTGGTGGTCGCCCTGGTGATGTTCCTCGTGATCAAAGGACTCAATAAAATGAAAGCGAAAGAAAAAGTTCCTGAACCTGATCCTGAACCAACGAAGGAAGAAGTATTGCTCACTGAAATCCGTGACCTGTTAAAAGAAAAAACGAAATGAAGAATCTCATACTGTTCCTGTGTCTCTTTCTCGCAACCGAAGTGATTGCACAGACTCCTGTTGACACCACGAAGAAAGCCCCTGCGGATACCGTGATCCCGAACTGGAAACGCGGCGGCGTTGTTGGGTTTAATTTCACCCAGGCTTCATTCACCAATTGGGCTGCAGGCGGAATCAATTCCATTTCCGGGCAATTCCTTTTTAACTGTTTCGTGAATTACAAAAAAGGATTGACCACGTGGGACAACAACCTCGATGTATCGTACGGATTGATGCAGCAGGGTACAGCGGCATCGTTGCGAAAAGCAGACGACAAAATTGATTACACGTCGAAGTACGGACAATACGCATTCAAAAAAGTCTGGTACTATTCCGTACTCGCCAATTTTAAAACGCAGTTTCAACCCGGTTACACGTACCAGGGTGATACTTCGAAAACACTGATCTCGGATTTCATGTCGCCCGGGTATCTTGTTGTTGCGGTCGGTCTGGATTACAAACCAACCGACAAGTTTTCAATTTTCACTGCGCCGTTCACCGCCAAATATACTTTTGTGACGAACCAGACGCTGGCTAACGCTGGTGCGTATGGCGTTGACAAAGCAATTGTGGATACAGCAGGCAATGTGCTTCTCCCGGGAAAAAATATCCGCCAGGAATTCGGTGGTTATTTCCGGATGCAGTATCGCGGAGAAATCATGAAGGGCGTAAACATGAATGCGAAACTGGAACTGTTCAGCAACTATCTCGATCGTCCGCAGAACATCGATGTGAACGCAGAGATTCTACTCACGCTGAAAGTGAACAAGTACATCGCGGTGAACCTGAACATACAAGCCATTTACGATAACGACGTAAACATTGCCGTTGACAACAACAAAGACGGAGTGATTGATGGTGAAGGCCCGAGGCTGCAGTTCAGGCAGGTGTTGGGGGTGGGGTTTGCTGCGAAATTTTAAATAATTCAAAAATTATTCGTGCAAACGGGACAATACTGCGCCGGATTAAAATCCAGAAGCAGTCTCTTTTGATAGTGGGTCAATTTAAAAATGTTTTGCCACTGCGGTCACTAGGACGAAAGTCGCTTAAACCATAGTATGCCCAAATGGCGGACACGGAGATCGTAGCGTTTTTCAACCACCAAGGACACCAGGTTCACCAAGCTCTTAAAGACAATTTCTTGGTGAACCTGGTGTCCTTGGTGGTAAAATTGGGTTTTGCTCTCCGCTTGGTGAATGTGTAAAAATTACAATTGAATCAATCAGCCAGGAAATTCAAAATTTTCTGAATTACCTGTACTCATCTGATAAACGAGGTGTAAAGTACTCCCACAATCATTGAATCATTCAATTTTGAATCTTTGAATGATTTTTATCTCGCGATCAATCTAAACCCTTTACCGTGAATATTCATAATCTCCACAGTAGGATCTTCTTTTAAGTACTTACGCAGTTTCGCGATGTACACATCCATGCTACGCGAGTTGAAGTAGCTATCGTCGCCCCAGATGGTGTTCAACGCGAGTGAGCGGTCGAGCACATCGTTTTTGTGGAGCGCAAGCAAACGCAGCAGGTCTGACTCTTTCGAAGTAAGCTTCTGCGATTTGGAACCGTGCTCGAGCATTTGTCGCTGGCTGTCGAAAGCATAATCGCCCACCGTAAAATTCACCTGGTCGGCATTGGCGATACTGCCTTTCGTGCGGCGCAAAATAGCTTTGATCCGCAGCAGGAGTTCTTCCATGCTGAACGGTTTGGTGATATAATCATCAGCGCCCGCGTTGAAACCTTCGATCGTATCTTCCTTCATTGATTTCGCAGTGAGGAATACAATCGGAATTTCTTTGTTGATCTCGCGGATCTCTTTGGCCAGCGTATAACCGTCTTTCACGGGCATCATCACGTCGAGCAGGCAGATGTCCCATGTTCCTTTACGGAACTTGTCGAATCCTTCTTTGCCATTCATGGCGAGTTCGGTAACGAACCCTTTTGCTTCGAGGTATTCCTGCAAAAGGCGTCCAAGATTAGGGTCATCTTCGGCGAGAAGAACTCTTGGTTTAATCTCTGTCATATTACGATTCTATAGTTGACAATTTATACGGCAATCTTACATAAAACCTGCTGCCTTTTCCAGGTTCACTTTCTACCCAAACGGAGCCGCCATGTTTTTCAATAATGGCTTTCACGTAACTCAATCCAAGGCCAAATCCTTTGACATCATGAATATTGCCTGTGGGCACGCGGTAAAGTTTTTCAAATATTTTTTTCTGGTTGTCGCGCGCGATCCCGATGCCGTTGTCCTGCACACAGATTTCAATCGCGTCCATGAAGTCGCAGGTGAAAATGCGGATGCTTGGGTTTTCCGGGGAATACTTGATGGCGTTATCGACCAGGTTGTAAATGACGTTCTGCACGTGTGTACGGTCTGCTTCGATGATCGTTTTCTGTGCACGAAGATCGGCGCTGATTTCTCCTTCGCGTTTATCGACGGCCAGTTGCACGTTCGCTACTACGTTCCGGATCATTTCATGAATATCCAGCGGCGTAGGCTTCAGTTTGAAATTGCCTTTATCGAGAATTGCAGTTTGCAGTACATTTTCAACCAGCACGCTGAGGCGTTTGTTTTCCTCCTTGATCATTCCCAGGTAACGGTCTGTGCGTTCGCGCGATTTTTCAATCGTGTCGTCGCCCAAAACTTCGCATGCGAGTGAAATTGTGGAGATCGGTGTTTTCAGCTCGTGCGTCATGTTGCTGATGAAATCGTTTTTGATCTCAGACAGTTTTTTCTGCCGGAATATGGTGGAGATCGAGTAGTAGAACAGCACGAGAATGAAAATAATGAAGAAC
>DATHKF010000158.1:0-9888 GCA_035489505.1 Bacteroidia bacterium
TTCACGCGCCCATCAGCGCCCGGGTCCCAAACACCGACGTTCATCGAAGTGTCCACGCACGCGAGCCTGTCGCGGAAACTTCCATCAACAATGGAAAAACTTCCACCGATGTAGAGCTGCGTGCCGAGCCGTTCCATGCAATACACCGGTGCGTTGATGCCCGGATCTTTCGCCTTGAGCAACCCGCTGCCTAAACCAATCGTGGCCATTCCCTTTCGCTGGATATTGCCAAACGAAGTGAATTCTCCGGCGATGTAAATTTCGCTTCCGCAAATTTCGATATCGAAAACCGGCCCGTTTGCATTGGGCGAAGCACTCCATGGCACGGCGTTGAAAGTAACCGGCAATCCGAGCACGAGATCTACTTTCGCAAGATGCGGCGGTGTGAATATACCGACACCGAAAAAGTTGCCGCCCAGGATCATCCTGTCAAACATTGGATCGAAACTCTTCTCCGGGCACATGCAGTATACCGCGCCATCCACGTTGGGATCGAACGAAGTGAGTGAGCCATCGTCTATATCGAGTGATGCTGCAGAGTGACGGATGTCGCCATCCACGATTGCAAAATCTCCGCCAATGTATAACGTGTCTTTGAAAACGGTCAATGCGTACACCGGGCCGTCGACTGTGTGCAAAAAGGAATTATCAAAAATTCCTGCGGGTGTGAGGCGGAATAAATTGCTGGCGCTCTGATTGCCCACCCAGCTGAAATTTCCTCCGACGTACACATAACCGTCAGCATCGCGCGTCATCGCGTGAACAGTTCCGTTCACTTTGAACATGGCCGGATCAGGAAGCGCTGTCGATGTATCAAGACGGACAAACGAACCGGTTACCGGAGAAATGTGGTCAAAGCTTCCGCCCAGGAAAAGAATCGAATCTTTGAGGGTGATGGAATTGACGTGGCCGTTGGGAGCCCAGAATGTGCTGTCGGGGCGTTGCGCCTGCATCCCGAAAAATGGCGCGCATACGAGAAAAACTACCAGTAATCTGTTCATATTGACCGTTGGTAAATTGCGGGATGCCATTCAAAGGTAATCAAAGGGTTTTGAATTAAAAGTTGCTAATTTTGTCGTGCGGAAAAAAGATCCGCTTGATCGCATGAAAAGATTGATTGGAATATCCGCCATTGTTTTCCTGTTCAGCATGTGCAGCACGGAACTTGACCTGCTGGATGACTGGAAAGAAACCTGCGTAGTGTATGGTTTGCTCGACCAGGATCAGCCTAAGCAGTACATCCGTATTCAGAAAGCATTTCTCGGCCCTGACAATGCGTACAACATGGCGCAGGTGTATGATTCGATCAACTACATTTCCACGATCGACGTGAAAATGGAGCAGGTGAACCGGACTTCGGGCCAGGTTGCTTTTGTATACGTGCTTACGCCGGATACATTCTATAACAAACAGGATGGCGATTTCTATTCACCTACACAGGTGATCTATTCATTCGACACACCGTTGAATTTCGAGACCGCCAATTTCGATTACCGCCTGGTGATTACGCGTGGCGCCAATACCGTGCATGCTACAACGCACCTTGTTGAAAGCTTCGATATTGTTTCACAGCCTACGCCAAACATCAGCTTCATCAAATTCAATTCCAGTACAGTTGTTGAAGTAAAATGGGAAGGCGCTCCAAGCGCACGTTTGTACCAGCTGGCTATGTATTTCACTTACTTCGAAACCGATATTGGCGGCAATACCACATTCAAAGCAACGCCTCCCTGGGTAATCGGTGAAGTGGAAACCACTACGAATACAGCGAACCAGACGCAATCGATCAAGTTTGACCCGGATGGTTTTTACCGTTTCATCGCGCAACAGGTTCCTGCAGACAACAACGTGGCATCCCGCGAAAGTCAGTCGGTGGAATTTGTGGTTTTCGCCTGTGGAGAACAGCTGAACGAGTACATGGAAATCAACGGCCCTTCAACAGGTATTGCACAGGAAAGACCGTTTTACAGCAACATTATGGTTACCAATGCAGATGGAACTGAAGAGACCGGGATTGGTGTTTTCTCCGGACGTACACGTTCTGTAAAAGGCAATCTTCTGCTTACGCCTCAAAGCCTTGATTCACTGTCTTACGGCCGCTTTACGTGTCCGCTGAAGTTTGAGGATCGTAACGGTATCGTGGTAGGCTGTCAGTAAGGAGTAGGCAAGTCTTTGAGTAGGCAGTAGGCAAGTCTTTAAGTAGGCAATAGGCAAGTAGGCGGCGTCAGTGTCAGATTCGGGTAACCGATGCTGAAACTGACGCCGAGGTTTTTACTGACAAAGTGTCGTTTTGTCAGACATGTACCCTACTCTGCCCGATAACGAGTAATTCCGTCCCATTCTTTCCCCAAAACCTGCCAATAATACTTGAAATCGTCTAAAAAAGGGCATTGGCACATGTATTGACTAGTAGTTGTAAACGAACACACACAACTTAAATTCAATACATAAAATCATGGGAAAAATCATTGGAATCGACTTAGGAACAACGAACTCCTGCGTAGCAGTTATGGAGGGCAATGAACCCGTTGTTATCCCAAACAGCGAAGGACGCCGCACCACTCCGTCGATCGTGGCATTTGTAGAAAACGGCGAACGTAAAGTGGGTGATCCGGCAAAACGCCAGGCGATCACCAATCCGCGCAAAACGATATACTCGATCAAGCGTTTCATGGGACACACTTTTGATGAAGTGGCGGGTGAAGTTTCACGTGTGCCTTACCAATTGGTGAAAGGCGACAACAGCACGCCACGCGTTCAGATCGACGACCGCAAATACACGCCGCAGGAAATCTCTGCAATGATCCTTCAGAAAATGAAGAAGACAGCAGAAGATTATCTCGGAACAGAAGTAACTGAAGCGGTAATTACCGTTCCGGCATATTTTAACGACTCGCAACGCCAGGCAACGAAAGAAGCCGGTGAGATCGCAGGATTGAAAGTGCGTCGTATCATCAACGAGCCAACGGCAGCTGCTTTGGCTTATGGTCTCGACAAGAAAAGCCAGGATATGAAAATCGTGGTGTTTGACTGCGGTGGTGGTACGCACGACGTTTCAATCCTCGAACTGGGCGATGGCGTGTTCGAAGTAAAATCTACGGATGGTGATACACACCTGGGTGGTGACGACTTCGACCAGAAAATTATCGACTGGCTCGTAGCGGAATTCAAATCGGAGAACGGCAATCTCGATCTCACCAAAGATCCGATGGCGTTGCAGCGTTTGAAAGAAGCAGCAGAGAAAGCGAAGATTGAACTTTCAAGTTCTGCTTCAACGGAAATCAACCTGCCGTACATTATGCCGGTAGACGGAATTCCGAAACACTTAGTGCGCACACTTTCGCGCGCGAAGTTTGAGCAGTTGGTGGACGATTTGATCCGTCGCACGATCGAGCCATGCAAAACAGCACTGAAGAATTCAGGATATTCTATCGGCGATATCAACGAAGTCATTCTCGTTGGAGGTTCAACACGTATTCCTGCGATCCAGGATGCCGTGCAGAAATTCTTCAACAAGGCTCCGTCGAAAGGCGTGAATCCTGATGAAGTAGTTGCAGTTGGTGCAGCGATCCAGGGTGGTGTACTCACCGGCGAAGTGAAAGACGTACTGTTGCTCGACGTAACACCGCTTTCACTCGGTATCGAAACATACGGTGGAGTAATGACCAAACTGATCGACGCGAACACAACGATTCCTTCGAAGAAATCAGAAACGTTCTCAACGGCGTCAGACAGTCAGCCGAGTGTGGAGATCCACATTCTGCAGGGCGAGCGTCCGATGGCGGCACAGAACAGAACGATTGGCCGTTTCGTGCTCGACGGAATTCCGGCAGCACCACGCGGAACTCCGCAGATCGAAGTTTCTTTTGACATCGACGCGAACGGAATCCTCCAGGTGTCGGCGAAAGACAAGAACACCGGCAAGACGCAGAACATCCGCATCGAAGCAAGTTCTGGTCTCTCGAAAGATGAAATCGAAAAGATGAAGCGCGAAGCAGAAGCGAACGCCGACTCCGATAAAAAACTGAAAGAAGAAGCGGAAGCGATGAACAAAGCCGATCAGCTGATCTTCCAGACGGAGAAGCAACTCGCAGAGTATGGCGACAAACTTCCTGCCGATAAAAAAGAACCGATCGAAGCTGCGCTGAAAGAATTGAAAGAAGCGCATGCCGCGAAGAATATTCCGGCGCTTGAACCGGCTACTGCGAAATTGCAGAGCGTGGTGCAGGGAATGTACGAGGCGATGCAGGCGGCGCAAGGACAGCAAGGTGCTCCGGGAGATGGACAGCAGCAAGGTGGAGATGGGCAGCAGCAGAAAGGTGATGGAGAGGTGCAGGATGTGGATTTTGAAGAGGTGAAGGAAGATGAGAAGAAGTAAATGATTAATAGGATGATATCCCGAATCAGAAATGGTTCGGGATTTTTTATTGGCTATTCTTAATCCTGCATAATGCAATTACAACTCAATTTTTATCGAAGAATGAATATCCTTGCAAGACAGAATACAAATTAAATTGATACTTTGATTTTTGTAAATTGTGTATCCCTAATCTCTCAATAAATTATGAAAATTGCAGGTAGACCTTTAACCGGACGTCGAATATTTCAGATAGTAATTTCCACGATTGGCTTTGTTGGAACTGCGATTGGTATTTATGCTTACTTCTTCGAGGGTAAACACGTTTTGCTTCAATATGAAATCACCAACAACACAAAAGTGTTAGATATCAACGCCGATATTACTCAGTTAGACGTTATATACAATGGGTCAAGCTTAAAAACCAAAGGGCAAAATCTTAGAATCATCAATGTATTAATTAAGAATGAAGGAACAGAATGTATTTTAAAAAATTACTACGATAATAATGATCCAATCGGAATTTCCGTAAGTCACGGCCAGATTATTGAACAACCACAACTTCTTTCGAGCAGTAATGAGTACTTAAAAAAGAATCTGAAGATCCATTTTGATAGCACCGGCGTTGTAACCTTTAATGATGTGATTCTTGAACCGGGTGAGTTTTATATTGTGAAAGTACTTGTGCTTTATTCTAGTAAAATTGAACCGACGATTCAAGCGATAGGCAAAGTGGCCGGTCAGAAAAACATTCCTGTAATCACCAAAGAGGTGATCGTATCGCAGTCATTTTTTGTTGAAACATTTGGAGGTAATGTCGTGGTGCAGGTCGTTAGGGCAGTAAGTTATACTGTCGTATTTCTCATTCTTATCATTGGCATTGGGGTTGGAATTTCTGAACTATCTGATAAACGGCGAAAAAATAAACGCAAACAAATAACCCATAAATTCAAGGAGACAAAAGAATACGAATACAATAAAATGGATGATGCAATTTTCTCACACTTTATTGAACTTGACGAAGACAATCTGTGGGAATTTCACGATCTCTTGAAAGATGAGAAGGAAATAAAGAAACTATATTCCAACTGGAAGCAAGACTCTCAAATGAAAAATACACTGCATTCTGACCCCGACATTTCGATTTTT
Source organism: Bacteroidia bacterium (assembly GCA_035489505.1). GTDB lineage: Bacteria > Bacteroidota > Bacteroidia > Palsa-965 > Palsa-965. Next base: position 5,507 of record DATHKF010000158.1, read on the forward strand.
ATTGAGCAGAACCGATTCGTATATGGGCACAAGTGGGAATTAATGCATCAAATGATTAAAGAAGGTTTTGTTTTTGTGGATGATGCCGAATTGGCAATCAATCGACAAATGAAAACTACCCTTTCAATGTTTATTGATTATTTGCAAACTATCGCTTATAGCAATCCAAATAAGCTCACAAGGGTAGTTACGCGGCACAAATATGAGCTAGCAGATCGATTACCAAAATCATAACAACCGACTTCCCAAACGCTTATTTCCCATGACACTTATTCAAGACTTAGAAGCGAACTATTATGTTGCCTATCTCGACGTATTAGGCTTTAAGAAAATGGTTAGTCGCAAGGGTGAAAAACTCCAGACTGGAATTGTCGTAACTTTTCTCCCGCATGAAAATCCTCACCTGGAATTGCAACATGGCTTTCCGCAAGAAAGCACACCTGCTGTCGCAGTTCTCCGCGGACATCGTCGTTGTTCCGGAATGTGAGCATCCGGATAAATTACAATTCGAAGGTGACGCGCCTGCTCCAACCTCCAGTGTGTGGTACGGTCAAAATCAGAACAAAGGATTAGGAGTGTTCTCCTTCAACGGTTATGGGCTCAAACTCTTGCCGGTACACAATCCTGCGTTCAGGAATATTCTTCCGATAAAAGTTACGCGGGCGAAAGAAACGTTCACGTTGTTTGCGGTATGGGCGAACAATCCGGATGATCGGGACGGCGTGTATGTCACCCAGGTATGGAAAGCGATTCACTTCTACGAAAAGTTATTGAAGAGCACGAAGACCATTCTTGTTGGCGACTTCAACAGCAACACGATCTGGGACAAACCTAAGAGAGAGGGAAATCACTCAACAGTGGTTTCAAAACTGGAGTTGAAAGGAATTTTCAGTGCTTACCATAGATTCTATGGGCACGAACAAGGAAAGGAACTTCATCCAACTTTGTTCATGTATCGGCACGAGGATAAACCGTATCATATTGATTATTGTTTCGCCTCTGCTGATTTCATCGATCGATTGAAAAATGTGGAAGTAGGCCACTTTAAAGATTGGTCGCAGTTTAGTGATCACAAACCTTTGGTTGCGACATTTGGAGAATAATCATCGTTCCAGATTTCTCTTTAGTTTTATCTCATGAATACCACACTCGCGTTCATCGGCATCGGGCTTACAGAATTGGCCTTGGTTCTGGTAGTAATCATTGTCGTGATAACCGGATTGGTTTATCTGAACAAGAATAAGAAGTCGTAATTGAATAAACGACGTTTCTTCTGCTTGTCCCCTCGGCTCCGCTCGGTCTGACAAGTATCTTCGATCAAATATTTCGTGAAGCGAGACGTTACGAAAACGTCGTTAAACGAAAATATCATTTGAAACAACTTGTCAGACCGAGCGGAGCCGAGGTAAGACAAGTGAATCGTACATTAGTCCGATGAAACATTTCTTGCCGTTTTTACTCTGCACGTTTCTATTCATGGCCTGCGGCACCCGCCCCTCCGCCGATGACATGTTCTCCCCACCTCCCACTCCACCCGTTTCACCTGCCGACACCGCCACCAATTGTTACCTGGAGAAGCAGGACAAACACGGATACATCAACAGAAAATGGTTTTGGATTGGAATTGAAGAAGGAAGATACTCCGAAGTAAAATGCTTTCACATTGATACCAGTGGATACTCAGATCCAAAAGCGACAACCGGAAATTGGATCATATACAATGAAGGTTCAATGGATGTTGGAGGACCGGGGAAGTGGTCGCGGTGCAGTTATATCGTGGACGCAGAAAAGAAGTCCTTTAAAATGTACGATTTCAAATCTTCCAGGAATGATCCGGATGCGCTAGATACGATAAGCTTTGAAATCACCCGGCTGGATGATGAATACCTGATTGTTGTTAACCGGGATTCGATGCTGCCGGAGATGTCGCATTTGTATAGGAGAAGAAGGTAAACAGAAAAGCGGCGGCCGAATAAACGGCGGTAGCGTGCTTCCGCTCGCTTGTCACCTCGGCGAGCTTGTTATGAGTTTGCCGAAGGCTCGGTCTGACAAGTATCTTCGATCAAAGATTTCGTGAAACGAGACGTCACGAAAACGCGTGTTTAAATGAAATTTCGCGGAAGGAAAATTAATTTGACATTGTTCTCATTTTGAGAACTTTTTATTATCTTTGTATCTGAAGAGTATTTATGCGCATAATCACGCGTTCTAAACTTGTCGAATTCTGGAAGAAACATCCGCCGGCGGAAGTTGGGTTAACAATTTGGTATCAAAAGGTGAAAGCAGCTAAGTGGAAAAACCTTTCCGACATCAAAAAGGAATTTCCGACTGCAGATTTGATTGGGAACAATCGGGTGATATTTGACATTAAAGGGAATGATTACAGAATGATTTGTCTTGTATTCATCAAAGGACAAAAAGTATATGTACGATTTGTAGGAACTCATTCACAGTATGACAGAATTAAAGACGCAAAGCAGATATGATTAAGGTTAATCCAATCCGGAACAAGAAAGATTACAGAGCAGCCTTGAAGCGCATTGATCAATTGATCATGAAAAATCCTGAAGAAGGGACTGCAGCTTATGATGAGTTTGATGTTATTGGTACGTTGGTTGCCGCGTACGAGGACATCCACTACCCAATTGGTTCGCCGGATCCTGTAGATACCATAAAATACATCATGGAAGAAAACGGTCTAAAGCAGAAGGACATGATTCCATATTTCGGAAGCAAAGGATTGGTTTCAGAATTTTTGAGCGGAAAGCGGACATTGAGTATTGCGACGATTAAGGCATTGCATAAGGCGTTTCGATTGCCGTATGATCTTCTGATTTCCTAAACTGGGATAAGACAAGAGACAACATCGGTAGTGACAGAAGGGTGGAATAAAACGGCCTCGCCCCTACTCACGACTTCGTTTCGCTACGTCTTCGATCAGCGGATTGCTTCGTCCCGACGAAAAATGCCGGGACTCGCAATGACGCAGCCGTTTTATTCCGCCGCTTCCACCCTCACCGCTTCCATCTTCTGCCCGTTCTCCATCAACAACACCTTCGTGACTTTGCCTTTTTCATCGCTCACAAATTCAAACGTGGCATCGTTGAAGAGCGTGAAGAATTTCACAGACGTTTCTGCGTACACCGGAAATTTTTCCTGACCTGTGGCCTGCACGAATAAACTATCCTGCGAACGCGATACGGTGAATGCAAACTCCGGTGACACCTGGTACACACCTACGTACGTATCCAGAATTTTTTGGTCCACTTTTATCGCCACAAGTACGGGAATCGGTTTGTTGGTTTTGGTCCACACTTCGTTGCCTTTGCGTCCGTGTGCCAGGGTCTCCGTCACTTTACCTTTTTTGTTTCTCACGAATTCCAACTCGAGCAAGCCTTCCTGCACGAAGAACTTGTCTTTTGCAAAAGCGTCGATCGGAAATTTCGGATTGCGGTCGCGTTTCGAAAACAACTGCGTGCCCTCGGCGGTAATGATGCGCTGTTCTCCTTTTGCATTTTCGTACACGCCGGTGTAATCCTGCAGGGTAAGCGAATCAAGCGCAACAACGGTGTGCTCAAACGGTTTTCCAATAGTGATCGCTGCAAGACGGGAAGCGATATCCTGGGGAGAAAAATTATCGCAGTTGTGAAACACGGCAACGAACACGTCTTCATTCGGCAAGTAAATTTCCATGGTAATGCTTCCGTTGATTCCGCCACCATGTTCGTGCGTAGGAGAATCCTGGATGGTTCCCAATCCCCAGCCGTAACCGTAATCTGTTCTTGAGCCATCTGCAAGTTTTCCGCGCGTGAACGCTTTATCGATATTTTCCTTCTTCACAAGTTTGTACGAATGCACGGCCGCGTTCCATTTCGAAAGATCTTCCACGGTAGACAGGATATTTCCTGCTGCATACGGGTGCATGAGATTGATCGGTGGCGCATTCACATATCCGAAATCACTCATGCTGTATGCTCCCACGCGATTCGAAATAATTCCGATATCGTTTCCGCAAAATGAATTCGTCATCCCAAGCGGCTTGAAGAAATTCTCGGTGATGTACGTTGCATACGGTTTCTCCGTGATCACTTCAATGATGTAACCCAGCAGAAAATATCCGGAGTTGCTGTACTTCCATTGCGTACCCGGTGCAAAGTCCATGGGCTGATACTTGAAATGCTCAATCATTTCGAGCGGAGTTACATCGAGTGTCATGCGTTCTTCGTAATCGGGCATGGCCGTGTAACTGTGAATTCCGGACGTGTGCGTGAGCAGGTGTTCGATCGTAATTTTGTATCCGTGCGTCGGATAATCAGGAATGAACTTCGTGATCTCATCCTGCAGGTTCAGTTTGCCCTGCTCCATGAGCTGCAAAATGGCCA
>DATHKF010000159.1:0-4900 GCA_035489505.1 Bacteroidia bacterium
ATGGGTCTCAAGCCCTGAGCGTAGCATAGGTCCCTCTGTCTGTTTAGCTTAACAGTAAAGTTCTGTTTTTAGGGTACAAGTCTAAAGGAGCGAAGCGAAGCAATGACGTCTCCGACTGCCTACTAGCCTACTCCCTACTACTTCATGACTATTATGCATGCATAGTATTTTTCCGTATATTTATTCTCATGAAACCCACCCCCCACAAAGACACCTATTGCTCACGCATCAAACAGTCGTGGCAGGCTATTTCCCGGATGTATAACGCGGAAGGCGACAAACACGATCTTACAACCACCTACGGATTCATTCTTCTCCAGATCAACAGCCCGGAAGGAATTCCTTCAACGTCCATTGGCCCTGCGATGGGAATGGAAGCAACGAGCCTTGTTCGCACGCTTGGCGTGATGGAGAAAAAAGGCTGGATCAAACGAAAAAAAGACCCGAAAGACGCGCGCCGGGTAATGATTGTGCTTACTGCAAAAGGAAAACAGAAACGTGATGTTTCCCGCCTCGTCGTTCAAACCTTCAACGCGAACGTTGAAAAAAAAGTGGGCAAGCAAAAGCTGAAAGTTTTCGCTGAAGTTTTAGAAACGATTAATTCCATTGCCGGATCCCGATAACTGCGGACCGGTTAAATAATTTCTGATCATGACCAGAGTAATCCGAAAAGTTGCAGTCCTTGGTTCCGGTGTAATGGGATCGCGTATTGCCTGTCATTTCGCCAACGTTGGAGTGGAAGTGCTGTTGCTGGACATCGTTCCGCGCGAACTCACTCCTGCCGAACAGCAGAAAGGACTTACACTCGAAAGCAAAACGGTGCGCAACCGCATTGTGAATGATTCGTTGCAGGCTGTTTTGAAAATTAATCCTTCGCCGGTGTATAGCAAGTCGGTATTGTCGCGGATCAAAACCGGGAACTTCGACGACAACCTGAAGGACATTGCCACCTGCGACTGGATCCTCGAAGCGGTTGTTGAGCGGCTCGACATCAAGCAACAGGTTTTTGAAAAAGTGGAGCAGTTCCGCAAGCCGGGAACGTTGATCACAACAAACACTTCGGGAATTCCGGTTCACTATCTCGTGAAAGGACGCTCCGAAGATTTTGCCAAACACTTCTGCGGCACGCACTTTTTCAATCCACCACGATATTTGCGTCTCCTGGAAATTATTCCCGGACCGCAAACCGATCAGGCCGTGATTGACTTCCTGATGCATTACGGCGAACTGCATCTCGGAAAAACAACCGTGCTTGCAAAAGACACACCGGCGTTCATTGCGAACCGGATTGGTGTGTACGGAATCATGGCTTTGTTTCACACGGTGAAGAAAATGGATCTCACCGTAGAAGAAGTTGATAAACTCACCGGACCTGTTCTGGGTCGTCCGAAATCGGCAACGTTCCGGACTTGTGATGTGGTTGGTCTTGATACGCTCGTGCTCGTAGCTGGCGGACTCGCCGCGAATTGCCCGGATGATGAAGCGAAAGACTATTTCGTTCTTCCCGATTACGTGGCGAAGATGAACGAAAACAAATGGCTTGGTGATAAAACCGGCCAGGGTTTTTACAAGAAAGTAAAAGACGCATCCGGCAAGAGTGAAATTCTTGCCCTGGATTTAAATACGCTGGAATATCGTCCGCAGAAGAAGGCAAAATTTGCAACACTCGAAGCCACAAAACCCATCGAGAACCTGCGCGAACGCATGAAGGTCCTGGTGCAGGGAAAAGACAAGGCGGGCGATTTTTACCGCGCGTCGTTTGCCGGTTTGTTTGCGTACGTGTCGAACCGCATTCCGGAAATTTCCGATACCGTGTACAAAATTGATCAGGCCATGAACGCTGGTTTTGGCTGGGAGCTCGGTCCGTTTGAAACGTGGGACGCCATTGGTGTGAAGGACAGTCTTCCGATGATCGAAACGGCCGGTTTGAAAGTTGCGCCGTGGATACACGAAATGCTTGCTGCAGGAAATTCGTCGTTCTACAAAATTGTCGACGGAAAGAAATTATGTTACGATCCGGCATCGAAAACGTATCAATCCATTCCGGGAACGGAAAACTTCATCCTGCTTGATACGATCCGCAGTACAAATACAGTTTGGAAAAACAGTGGAACAACTTTGACGGACATCGGCGACGGAATTCTGAATCTTGAATTTCACACCAAGATGAATACCATTGGCGGAGAAGTCCTCCAGGGAATCAATATGGCTATTGATATCGCAGAGAAAGATTTTCGCGGACTCGTTATTTCGAACGAAGGACAGAATTTCTCTGCGGGAGCAAATCTCGGTATGGTGTTCATGTTCGCCATTGAACAGGAATGGGACGAACTTGATTTCGCCGTTCGTGCATTCCAGAATACAACCAGCAGGATCCGTTATTCGTCAATTCCTGTCGTAGCCGCTCCGCATAATCTTGCGCTGGGTGGTGGATCAGAAATCTGTTTGCATGCCGACGCGGTTGTTGCGCATGCAGAAACGTACATGGGTCTTGTTGAATTCGGTGTGGGTGTAATTCCCGGCGGCGGCGGAACGAAGGAATTCGCATTGAGACTTTCCGATGAGTTGCACGAAGGCGACGTGGAACTGAATGAATTCAGAAACCGTTTCCTCACGATCGGGCAAGCGAAAGTTTCCACTTCTGCGAAGGAAGGATTTGAACTCGGTTATCTCCGCAATGGAATTGATCGCATTGTGGTTTCACGCAACCGTTTGCTCGCAGAAGCAAAGGCAGAAGCTTTGCGGCTTGCAGATGAAGGCTACACCAAGCCTGTTCCGCGCACTGATATCCGTGTATTGGGCAAGCAGGCGTTGGGGCTCGCATACGTAGGTGCAAACTCTATGCTAAGTGGAAAATACATTTCCGAACACGACGCGTTGATCTCGCAGAAGCTGGCGTACGTGTTGTGTGGTGGAGATTTGAGTCAACCGACGTTGGTGAGTGAAAAATATCTGCTCGATCTGGAAAGAGAAGCTTTCTTGTCGCTTTGCGGTGAACGTAAATCATTAGAAAGAATGCAGAGCATACTTACCGGCGGTAAGGTCCTGAGAAATTGAGGCCTGATCGGTCTAACGTCTAACATCTAGCAGTCTAATATCTCAATACATGAACGCATACATTATAGCAGCATTACGCTCGCCAGTTGGGAAAGCTCCTAAGGGAACGTTTCGTTTTTTACGCACCGACGATCTCGCCGCACAGGTCATTCGTCAACTCATGGCGCAGGTTCCGAATCTCGATAAAGACCAGATCGATGATCTTATCGTTGGGAATGCCATGCCAGAAGCGGAGCAAGGATTGAATTTCGCGCGATTGATTTCGCTGCTTGCACTCGACACCGACAAGGTTCCGGGAGTAACCGTGAACCGGTATTGCGCATCCGGACTGGAAACGATTGCGATGGCGTCGATGAAGATTCACGCAGGTCTTGCAGATTGCATCATCGCCGGCGGCGCAGAATCGATGAGCCTGATCCCAATGGGCGGATGGAGAATTATTCCGAACGCGGATATCGCCGCGAAGAATCCGGATTGGTATTGGGGAATGGGACTCACTGCTGAAGCCGTTGCGAACGAATACAAAGTTTCGCGCGAAGACCAGGATAAGTTTGCATTCTCTTCGCACCAGAAAGCAATCAGCGCGATCAAAGAGGGAAAATTCAAAAGTGGAATTGCGCCGATAACCGTGGACGAAGTTTCGCTCGATGAAAACAGCAAACGCAAAACGAAACAATACATCGTGGATACAGACGAAGGTCCGCGTGCCGATACTTCTCCGGAAGCGCTCGCCAAACTGAAACCGGTTTTCGCAGCAAACGGAAGTGTGACCGCAGGAAATTCTTCGCAGACATCCGATGGCGCTGCATTTGTGATCGTTGTCAGTGAACGCATGCTGAAAGAATTGAATGTTCAGCCGATTGCGCGTCTCGTGAGTTATGCAGCAGCGGGAGTTCCTCCACGCATCATGGGGATTGGCCCGGTTGCGGCAATTCCGAAAGCGCTGAAACTCGCAGGCATGAAGCAGGACCAGATTGAACTCATCGAACTGAATGAAGCGTTTGCTTCGCAGTCGCTGGCCGTTGTGCGCGAACTCGGATTGAATCCTGAAATCGTGAACGTAAACGGCGGAGCAATTGCGCTGGGGCATCCGTTGGGTTGCACTGGATCGAAATTGTCGGTGCAGCTGTTCAATGAACTGAAAGTGCGGAAGCAGAAATATGGAATGGTGACGATGTGCGTGGGGACAGGGCAGGGAGCGGCAGGGATTTTTGAAATGCTATAATTTGATGGGAGAACTGAAAATATATCAAACGCTTGAAGAAAAGTCATCCAATTTTGGTGTCGCACGTATTGATACTAAGATTCAGTTCGATGATTTTTTTGATGAACGCAAGAGTGGCAATTCGATTTGGCGCGGAATGCCCGATGCAAGTCACAAGTTGTACACATCTCTTCAACGTTTTTGGATTACGAACGATCTGGATAAAATTGAAGATAATATTTTCGACTATTTGGAGAGTGTAATTGATGGAACTTTGCAATGGCAAAATCAAACAATTACAAACTACTATAAACACTTGACCAATCAAGATCCATCCTTCTTGGCTGTTTTAAGTTTATTACGACATCATGATTCTCCTTCACCATTAATTGATTGGACGCGAAACCCAAAAGTTGCCTTGCTTTTTGCGCTAATGGAACACCCGAATCGCCACACCAGCACCATACCAAATTATTTTTCTGTTTACGAAATTTCACCAGAGTATAATTGGACCAAAGCCAATATTAAGCAGTCAACGCATGATCTTCTCTGCGGTCTGTTGGATCCTAATGTGGCAGCCAAGGATCCAGAAGGGTATGAAACATTAAAGGATGTACTTGATGGGTGTTTGATTTCTAC
>DATHKF010000160.1:0-2018 GCA_035489505.1 Bacteroidia bacterium
CACAGGTGATACCACATCATCCATTACAGTAAACGCAACTGCAGTGTACAGTGTTGACGTAACAAACACTTCGGGTTGTATGGCATCGGATACTGTTTCAGTAACCATTCTTGCCGTTCCGGTTGTTGACCTCGGACCTGATTCATCGTACTGCGGACCTGTTGTAATTATTGCAGGCGCAGGTGGCGATACCTACCTCTGGAGCACGGGTGATACAACTGCTGCAATCACTGCAAATGCTACCGCAGTGTACAGTGTTGATGTTACGAATGCATCAGGTTGCACGGCATCAGATACAGTTTCGATCATCATGAGCCCGCTTCCGGTTATTAACGTGAGCGGAAACAATGCGATCTGCAACGGCGATTCAACAACGCTTACTGCTTCAGGTACGGATATGTATATGTGGATAAACGGTCCGGCAACAGCGTCGAACACGGTTGCGCCAACTGCTGACAGCACGTTCTGGGTAGTTGGCACAGACATGATCAGCGGTTGTTCAGATACAGTTTCATACCTGGTAACTATTTACCAGTCGCCGATGATTGCACAGTCGGTAACAGTATGCGGTGGCGATTCCGTTGTTGTTGGTTCAAACACCTACACGGTATCCGGTGTGTATTACGACACACTTGCAACGGTGAACGGATGTGATTCATTGATCGTAACTACGCTTAACGTAGACAACGGAACGGTGACCACACAAAACGTTGGCGGGTGTCAGGGATTCCAGGTTACAGTGGGCCTCAATACATACGATACAACCGGAACGTACACCGATACGTTGGTGTCTACCTTCGGGTGTGACTCAACGGTGATCACTAACCTGACGATTTCTGCACCGATATCGGTTACGCAAATTATCCAGGGATGTGATACGGCTTTCTCAGTAACGGTTGGTAATAACACGTATAACACATCGGGTACGTATGTCGACACGCTTGTGCGTGCGCTTGGATGCGACAGTATCGTAACAACGAATCTGTTCATCACAACCGTGTTCAATTCAACCACTACGGTTTCCGGTTTCGGTTCGATCATCACAGCAAATAATACGAATCCGAACGTGACTTACCAGTGGATGAATTGCACCAGCGGTCTGCAGATTTTGGGTGCAACGAACCAGGCGTATTATGCAGCGTTCAACGGCAGCTACGCAGTGATCGTAACCGAGAATGGATGTCCTGATACTTCGGCATGTGTTTCCGTGGTGAACGTAGGCATTGCTGATCCGGCAACAAACGGGCAATTCTCTGTGTATCCGAACCCAACGTTAAGTACGATTACTGTTACGAACGATGTTCCAACAGAAATTGTAATCTTCAACACCCTTGGAGAAGTTGTACATGCACAGCAGATTCAGACCACTGCAACGATCGATCTTTCGACGTACGAAGGCGGAGTTTATTTCATCCGCACATCAGAAGGACAGATGGTGAGATTGGTGAAGGAATAAAGAAGAGTTTTTTAAAAGAGAAGCCGTCGCGGGAAACCGTGGCGGCTTTTTTTGTGCTCACAATAGTTTCCCAATAGGGAAACATGTATTTGTGCGCTCATGAAAACAAAGAGGAAAATTAAAACATACTCCCTGGACCTGATGCTTGACAGGCATATTGGTAAAAACGGAACAAAGAAGCGCGACAAGTTTGAATCTGAGTTGCGGCTCGACTTACTTGGTGAAGCCATCAAACAAACGCGCAAAGCCCGTAATCTCACACAGGAAGAGTTGGGTGAATTGGTTGGCGTGCAAAAGGCGCAGATTTCGAAACTGGAAAACAGTTTGAAAGATGCACGCGTGGAAACCATTATTAGAGTGTTCCAGGCATTGAAGGCAAGAATTAATTTCAGCGTGGAGATGACTATGTAACACCATGACGCGAAAATCATACTACATTCTTGTTGTTATTTTATCCCTGATCATTTCCGGCTACAGTGCGCGTTTCTTTTTTCGTATCGAAGGACCGGCTGGTACATTCTGGTTTGACCTTGGCCTGGTATTCTTTATTCTCATGTTTGAG
>DATHKF010000161.1:0-6772 GCA_035489505.1 Bacteroidia bacterium
TAGCGATTAATCGAGTTGTTCTACTATCGGGAAAATCAATGACGGGTTCAGGAATTCACCCACTTTATCCGGCCGTGAAATGTAACGCACGATTCCTTCTTTATCGATCAGGAAAGATGCCGGGAGTGGAATACCTTCATCATACTGTTCTGCGAATTGATTGTCGTATTCCTCGAGCTGAACGCCGTAAGTCATTGCCGTGCGTTGTTTATCATCGGCAAGTACGCTGAATTCGAGACCGAGACGTTCCACCATTTCTTTATTTACACCAACCGGGTCAGGACCGATGGACATCACGTATACATTCTTTCGCGCGAAAATTTCTTTTTCTTTCTGGTACGTCCGCAGCATCATGTGACAGCCCGGGCACCAGTCGCCACGCACGAAGATCAGCAGCAAATGCCGGTTGCCGATAAAATCAGAAAGCTTCACCGCGTTTCCCTGCTGGTCCGGAAGTTCGAACGGCGGAGCGTACGCGCCAATAGCAATTTTATATCCTTTCAGCGTGTGCGAGCTCAATTGCTTTTTGTCTTTGATAATTCCCCACGCGATCAGGAACGCGAAGAAAAATCCCGGAACAGGAACAAACCACGTGGCCCACGAGCTGTGCGAGAGCATATTTCCCGCGAGGTGCATGCTCAGTGCGATAAACACAAACGTGGGTTCCATCCACGATTTTCCGGTGTACGCGAAATATTTAAAGAACATGATGCGTCCGAAATTCGCGAACAGCATCGTGAGCATCATCACGGTATAAAACGGAAAATGTTCGAGCGGGAAATCCAGGGAAAGTCCGGTAACCGCAGCGGCGCCAAACTCGGTGAACGATTGTAAAGGACTCGTGAATTTCGAGAAATCCTTCATCGCCACGAGATAGCCGATCATGGCAATTAATGCAGCAAATTCGGGCTGATTAAAAACCAGCAACACTACTGCTCCGGCGAGCGTGAAGAAGATGCCAAGCCAGGTAAAAACGGGTTTTGTGGAAGACACGGTTAAATATACGCTTTTTGGGTACATGCGGATTTAACCACGGTGCCATGTGCGGTTTCAGAACTTGCGTTTGGAGGGAGAGATATTTACCACGGCGGCGCGGCGACACGGCGCCCATTTTTTTATGCGCTACCTGCGCGGCACGGCGCTCGGAAAATATCACTGCGTGATATATCATTACACCAACAAGTCTTGTAACACTTTAAATCGCGCAGCGATTTACTCCACGCGCCGTGCCGCGCGGGTAACACTTGAGCAATGCGCCGTGCCGCCATGGTAAAAAAAATCCACCGCAATTTGCTCTGCCCGCCACCGTGGTAAAAAAACAAATCCCGCTATCGCGAAGCGATTATTAATTTTGGCCTGTGAACGAAACAAAGAACATCATCTTCGATCTCGGTGGCGTCATCATCAATCTCGACATGAACCGCACACGCGATGCATTTGTTGCGCTTGGCATCAAGGACTTCGATTCCATTTATACGCAGGCGCAGCAGAACAACCTGTTCGATAATTTCGACAAAGGAAATATCAGTGCGGCTGATTTCCGGAACGAACTTCGCAAACACATTCCTTCCCCCGTAAGCGATGAACAAATTGACGCAGCGTGGGATGCCATGTTGCTCGATGTACCTGCAGCGAAACTCGAATTGCTGAATCAGCTGAAAGGCCGATACAGGTTGTTCCTGCTTTCGAACACCAATGAAATTCACGTGAAGAATTTTTCGGCGGCGCTCGAACAGCACTACGGCTTCAGCGATTTTTCACCCTTCTTCGAGAAATGGTATTACTCCTGCAACATCGGCATGCGCAAACCCGATGCGGAAATTTTTCAGCACGTACTCGATGAAAATAACCTGCGTGCAGAAGAAACCGTTTTCATTGATGATTCGATTCAGCACATTCACGGTGCAGAAGCCTGCGGAATTAAAACACTTTTCCTGGAGCCGCCGAAAACGCTACACGAGTTGCTGGAAGAAGCCGGGGTAATGTGCTGATGATTGATTGTTGATGTACAATTCTGGTGGTTCTCGATACACGTAAAACCGTTTTTGTCATATCGAGTGATTTTTCCTTAAAAAATTGTATCGAGATAGGGCAAAAACGGTTTTACGCTACTCGAACTGACAATCACACATCACACATCTTTTAAAAGGCCGACTACGTAAACCTCATCAGCAAATTAGCAAATTAAAAATCAGCACATTATTTCCTCTCCTGGCACAGCTCAATCAACACCCCATTCGTTCCCTTCGGATGTAAAAAACAAATGAGTTTGTTGTCGGCGCCTGCTTTCGGTGTTTCGTTCAGCAACACAAATCCTTCTGCTTTCAGGCGTTCCATTTCGGCGTGAATGTCTTCCACGTCAAATGCGATGTGGTGAATGCCTTCTCCCTTTTTCTCAATGAATTTAGCAATCGGCGAATCCGGGTTTGTGGCTTCCAGCAGTTCGATTTTGTTCGGGCCGTTCATGAAGAATGAAGTCATCACGCCTTCGCTTTCTACCGCTTCCTGCTTGTAGGGCGGCTGTCCAAAAAGCTTCGTGAAGAGTTTGTTGGATTCTTCCAGGCTCTTTACAGCAATGCCGATGTGTTCGATTTTTTTCATGGGTATAAAAAAACCGTCTCGGTGTGGCCGGACGGTTTTAGATATTCTGCGTGCTGAATTACTGTTTAAAGAATTCGGCCGTCTTATTGTCGTAGTTCAGGAAGTATCCGCCTTTTGCAAGACCGGTTACATCAATCTTACTTCCAAAACCTTTCTTCACGATGTTGCCGTACTGATCGTAGATCTCGTACATGGTTTCACCACCTTCGAAAGTAATTTCTGTTTTTGCTTTTACCGGGTAGAATTTGATTTCCGGTTTGGTAGATGTGCATTTCGCTACAGGAGATGTACGCGCCTGTCCTGAATAGTCAACCTGTTTAACACGGAACTGGTTTTCGCCGGAATGCGGTACAACTGCAAAGCTGTAATTGTTTGTACCGGCTGTTCCGAGACCTTCAACTTCTCCAATTTTCACCCATTTGTTCCAGCGGAACTGTTCAATAACGAAAGTGAGTTTTCCCTGCTCGCCTGTGGTGGTCCATTTAAGGAGTGAAGCGTTGCAGTCAACAGAAATGCTTGATGTAACGAAGGTAGATTTTGGTTTCAGCACTTCCGGGTTGAGAACCTTAGGCTGGCAATCTTCTTTGTGGAAAATTTTGATGGTTACCGGGTCCCCTACTTTCAATGCGTAGTTCCGGAGATCGATTTCAAAAGCACTTGATCCGATTTCATCGGTTGTGATCTGGTCGTTTACACGAACTTCGTACACGCAGAAACCAACGCCGTTACTCGCGAAGGGGTTTTGAACGTATACGTTTTTGCCCTGATAAGTCCCTTCCAGCAGGATCATGGACTGACTGAATCCATTGACTGTCAGGACTAAAATGGCAATTAAGAGTACTAAGAGGTTCTTTTTCATCGTCAGGCTATCTATGCAGGGGGTCCTCCGATTTTGCCCGGCAATATTAACTGGTTAATGAACAAAAACAAAATAAAAACCCGATTATTTTCGACAAATGGCCAATTCGCATAGCCGGGTGAAATTTGACCGGGGGTGACCGTTCAGCAACTACCTAGTAAGCAGGCCGATAGAAAACGGAACGCCTAAGGAACCCCGCTAAACTTGGTCATTTAGCATAAAAAGCCTAATCTTGCAGGTTAGAAACAGGGATTTTAGCCCCATCTATTAATCGTTCTGTCAGCCCTTTATATGAAAAAATACCTTCTCTTTCTTCCAATCGTGTTTTTTGCCGCTTCATGTGGTACCGATCCGGGTGGTAATGACCGTGTTGCTGTTGGAAAAGGTGACTATCAACCTGTATATGGCGGAACATTGCGCTACAACGAAACTGACAAGCTGCAAACCCTTTGCCCTGCGCAAATCACCGATGCAATTTCCAATCACGTGGCTACACAGATCTATGAAGGTCTTGTGAAATTTGACCCGCGCACATTAGAAATCATGGATGGAATTGCGGACGACTGGAGCGTTGACGAAAGCGGAACAACGTACACGTTCAAAATTCGCAGCGATGTAAAATTCCACGATGATGCCTGTTTCCCGGAAGGAAAAGGGCGCGCGCTTACTGCACAGGATGTTTTATATTCCTTTGAGTTGCTGTGCACAGACAATAAGAAAAACGAAAATTTCGGAACAACATTCAGTCACCGTGTAGTTGGCGCTGATGCATTTTTCGCTGCAGGTACAGGTGCAAAACCGGGCTCGCTCGAAGGCGTGAAAGTAGTTGACGACAAAACCATTACCATCACGCTCGTTAGTCCGAGTAACTCTTTCCTGTACGTTCTTGCCAATTCTGCCGCAAGCATTGTGCCTAAAGAAGCAGTAGAAAAATACGGCGACCAGATGCACGTAGGTACCGGCCCTTTTGTTTTTGCTTCCATTGCAGCCGATACTTCGGAAGTAATCCTGGTGCGCAATGCAAACTATTATGGGAAAGACACGTTGGGCAACCAGCTTCCATTCCTCGACACGGTTAAGATTTCTTTCATTGATAATAAAGTGGCCGAGCTCGATTTATTCCAGGACGGAAAACTCGATTTCGTATGGGGCCTGAACGCCGATGCGGTTAAAACATTTGTACCACAGGTTATCCAGGATTTCACTGCGAAACCACCTAAATATGTGTTGTACCATTCTTCGGAACTGGTTACACAGATTTACGAATTCAACACCACGCGTCCGCCGTTCGACGATGTACGTGTACGTAAAGCATTTTGCTACGCAGTAGACAGAAAATACATTGTCGACGAAGTGCTCGCCGGCGAAGCGTACGGTCCCGGCATCAATGGAATCTGTCCACCGGCATTGCCTGGTTACAAAGCGAGCGAAATTGTTGGCTACGAAAAAGTGGGCGAATCAGACGCGATCACCAAAGAGAACAAAATTGCTGAGCGCGCCATGGCGAAAAAGCTTCTTGCTGAAGCCGGGTTCCCTGATGGAAAAGGATTTCCAACGGTGAAGCTTGTACTGAACAGCGGCGGTTCGCGCAATACGCGTGTTGCCGAAGCGATTTCAAGCCAGCTGAAAGAAGTACTCAACATCAATGTTGAAATTGCAAACGTTTCTTTCCAGCAGAAGTTGAATGATGCGAAGTTCGCACGTTCCGACATTTACCGTTCTGCGTGGGTTGCCGATTATCCTTCTGCAGAAACATTCCTGTCGCTGTTCTACGGTGCAGATGTTCCCGACAGCACTTCGCAGCCTTCATTCCCGAACACATCGCGTTACCGCAACCCGAAATTCGACAGTTTGTTTACTGCAGCACGCGAAGCAAAAACAATTGATGAAGCAAACAAATTGTTCATGCAGGCCGAGCAGGTGATGATCAACGATGCGCCTGCGATGATCCTGTGGTACGATGAAAATTATCGTCTCGCACAATCGCGCGTGCGTAATTTCTGGGCCAACCCGATGCGCTACTTCGACTTCTCACAGGTTTACCTGAAAGAAGTAAAAGCGCCTGACGAAAAAAAGGACAGCACAGATAGAGAGAAGAAGTCGGAAACAAAATTTATTGAGCGTCGCAAATTCGCATAGCGCCCGGACTGATAAAATCAAATTTTAAGATCCTGTTTCTCCCCGCGAGAAACAGGATTTTTAATCTGCATAAAAAACGTAATTCGAAAAAATCAAGATGAAAAAAATCCTCAGCATCCTGCTCCTGCTTCCTTTTTTCTCGCACGCGGGAGAAAACGAACAGAAAATTGAAGCGCCGATTTCTTCCGTAATTGTGTACCTCACGGGCGGAGAGATCATTCACAAAAAACAGGTTACTCTCGCACCGGGAAGAAACGAACTGGTGTTTGTCGGATTGTCATCGCACCTCATTGCAAAAAGCATCCAGTTCACCGCTTCGGGCGATGTTTCTTTGCTGGCGATCAGCAATCGTGTCGATTACCTGTTCGGGCAAAAGAAAAGCGACGAGCGTTTGAAATCGGTTTCCGATTCCATGATCATGATGGAAGATAATCTCGCAATCACGCGCGGAAACATCGACGCGTACAACCGCGAGAAAACAATGCTCGAAGTAAACCAGGAAGTTGGCGGCGAAAAAGGAACAACAGCTGCTGAGCTGAAACTGTCTGCAGATTTTTATTACCAGCGCACACTGGAGATCAACACCGAGTTGGTGAAGCTCCGCCGCAAAGAAAAAAATCAACAGGAAGTTTATAACCGTCTCACGCAACAGTATTATGCGTTGAACCAGCGCGAACATCCGCCGATGGCAGAAATTACGATTCTCGTTAACAATACCAGCGCTGCAAAACTCGTGAGTGATGTTGAACTCCACTACGTGGTGAGCGATTGCGGCTGGGCCCCAAGTTACGACCTGATTGCTGAAGATGTTGGCAAACCCATCGACCTGAAATACCGTGCGAAAGTATTTAACAGCACGGATGTAGACTGGAAAAGCATCAAGATGAAATTGTCTACCGCCGATCCGATGCAGAGTGCAATTGCACCGGTCATGGAAAAATGGACATTGAATTACCAGGCGCCGGCTTACAATCACGGCTACCAGCAACAACAACAAGCACCGCAGGAGCAGCAATACGATTACAACCAGAACGCACCCGTTGCCTTGTCGAGCCAGAACATCGCGAATGAATCCAAAGGTCGCGGCGACATTAACGGGCAGGTACAGCCGGTTGTCGAGTACGAGCAAATCCAGGTTTCGGAACTCGCAGCTGAATTCGACATCAAACAACT
>DATHKF010000162.1:0-2734 GCA_035489505.1 Bacteroidia bacterium
CGGGCGTAAACAGGATTCGAAAAAATCAGGATGAAAACAAAAATGCATCCGCGGACGAAGAACAGGTTCATGCAAAAACGTTCAGATGATCTGTGCATAAGACGCACTCGTCACCTGAACGTTGTTAGATGTTATCCGTAATTTCCAGGTTTAGCTGGATCGGAAAATGTTAGTTTGCGCCAAAGTAGAAGTGTACGCCCGCTGAAAGTGCCCATGAGCTCATTGGCAAATGAAATTTCAGGTCCTGGTCGGGTTGTCCATCGATCGGTGATCCGCTATTTGTATATTCATCAACGTAGTCCGTTTGTTTCTGGCGGGTTGTCATTCCACCCAGCTGATCTTGTCCGTCAATATCAAAACGGGTAATTTCAGAATGAGCAGGAGAATAATTCTGTGCGATCAAACCAGCTTCGAGGTATATTCCGAACGACTCGCTGATGTGATACCTGAGACCAAGACCGGTGGTGAATCCAATGGACATGCCACCAGTATATTCCTCTTCCCTGCTGTACGTCTCATTAAAACTTGGTCCCGTGGTAGTGGTTTCTGTTGTGCTGATCACTTTCGCACCGACACCAAAAACAATTCCCAGCCGCATGTACGGATGAACGTTTCCTTCCATGTAAGCTACCCTTGTTCCGACAGAAAGACGGTGCATGCGTGCATACATTTCCTGCGTTCCGGTTTCCGTAAAATTGGGATTGGAAGCATCGTTAATGTCTGCGGAGATCTTCGATCCAAGCAGAAAACCATAACCGATCTCTATTCCCGTATTTGGATTGATCTTATAGCCGACCACCAGCTGAGGCTGAATTCCTTGTCCGAGGCTGGAGTAAACGCCCTTGAAGGTGCTTGAGTTTTGGGTGCTGCTGTATTCTACAGCAACGAGTTGGCGGAGTGCGGGCGCACCATAACCTACGCCAAGATCAATATATATCTGTGCTTTGGCGCTGTGTGAAAAGAGCAGTCCAAGGACTGCGATAGTCGTAATTTTCAGGGTTCTCATTCTCTTCGTGTTTTGATTTGAACCAAAGTAGATCAAATCAAAATCGATGAGCCGGGAATTTCGGACGTTGGTTAATTATGGTCGACCGTTTGTCACTATCGCCACACTACGCGATTTCCACTTCAGTAGCTCCGAAACCGTACCGGGAATAGGAACCGTTGTTCACCCGGATCCCTTTATACGTTCCAAGAAGTTTTCGCACTTCGGTTTTCAACCGCCCATTTCCAACACCGTGAATAAATATAATCTTGCGCATGTGTGCCGCAATCGCAGCATCCAGTTCCTTCTGGACCCGGCGCAACTGAACATCGAGTAACTCCGCGTTACTCATCCCCGACCAGTTCTCCATCAATTCCTCAATGTGCAGATCAATTTCCTTCTCCAGGACCTGGTTCTTCTGGTGTGGAATGGAAATTTTCTTCGCCGTGCTCATCCGTTCCTTCAACTCCATCATGCGTTTCAGATCGTCGTTACTCACGAATGGTTTTTCATCTTCCACAGTCACATCTCCCAACAGGCAGACTTCTGCTACGTAACATTTTTTATCCGAAAGCAGATGCGCCTGGTACGACGAATCCTTCATGAATTTTACACCGCGAAGTTTCACCACGTTACTCACCGGTGGAATGTGCTCAAACGGTTCGTCGCTGTAAAAAAGAACATCGGTCTTCGCTTGTCCCCATTCGTCAATATCTGCCGGGGTAAGCGTATCCACTTCTGCTTTTCTTCCCGGCCCAAGCGTTCCCGACTGAATGCAGATCCAGTCGCGCCCATCTTTCAACGAAACCGTAAAGAAGACATCGTACCCGCTGTGATTCAAAACATATACGTCGATTTCGCCCGCAGAAGGAATGTTCTGGTTTTGCGGTTGAAACACGAGAAAAATTCCTTCTGGAAATTCGGAATTCACACTTTCGGGAGCGGCAGAAGTCTTCGCCGATTCGTGTGTCGCTTTGGGTTCTTCCACCCTCGCCTCGCGTTCATGCGTCCTCACCGGCACGAGCTGGTTCAGCGGAAAAGGATACTCGAACCCGTTGTCCACTTCCACGATCGCCATTCCGCCGCTGGTGTTGCGGACGAATGTTCCTTCACCGGTTTCGTTAAGAAAACGCACCTTATCGCCTTTTTTGAATTGCATGGTGCAAAGATACATAACCCTTTGAGGGTGCGTAAGGGCGCAAGGGTCTTAACCCTGAAAAGGCTAAGAGCCTTTTCAGGGTTAAGACCCTTGCACACCACTAGCCTTACTGGCACAGAATTTGTGCCTTTCAGGTTGCCTCCCCGCAGTTCGAACCAACAGTCCTTCGCATGAAAACAATTATTCTTCTTTCATTTCTCATGCCCATTACCGGATTTTTCGCAGGCGTGGGTATCACCAATAAGCAGGCAAGCCGGGCGGTGACCTGGGAAACAGACACGATTTACAAAGACAACGCGCCTTATGCACTCCTGCTCCGGAAAGGACGGAGCACCATGAAGGAGTACAGCATCCGTACACTGACCAATTCTGAAATCGCTTACGCAAAGTATGATGCTAATGGACAGGATGCCGGTGGTCATGAATACTACCGTTTCACTTTTTTGGGTTCAGGAGCCTTTGGTCATTTTCCCCTGACGCCAAAAATGGATAAACGGTTGTCGGAGGCTGTCGTGGAAAATGAGCTGGTCGCGGATGGTGCGATCAATCCTGCAGGTGAGAGGAGATTTCTGCTCATTTATCCGAACCGG
>DATHKF010000163.1:0-14251 GCA_035489505.1 Bacteroidia bacterium
GGTAAAGGCGGATTCGGTGCCAAAGGCGGATCAGGTGGTAAAGGTGGATCGGGCAGTAAAGGTGGACCCGGTGGAAAAAGAAATTTCCAAGGACGAAAAAAATCCGGGCCGCGTCCCGACGGCAATAAAAACACGCAGTCACACAAACAAAATTGAGACATGGGCAGGTCTAAAATTATCCTGGTCGGCGTTGGCGCTCTCCTCCTTGGCGGCGCCGCATTCGCATGGTATTGGTTTAATTCGCACACCTCTGATGTGCACCTGAAATACATTCCGAAGGAAGCCGCTGCGGTTTTCTCGATTCACACGCGTGAACTGGCCACGAAAATTGATCCTTCGAAGATGGATGGATTGAAACCCGTTACACAAACCGTGAACGACATCCCGGATTTCCTGATGAACCTCATGACCGATCCGTTCAACACCGGCATTGATCCTGTGCAGAACATTTACGGGTACATGGAGAAGCATGAACAGTCAACGGCTTCTGCGTTGGTTGTTGCCATCGACGACGAATCTGAATTTTCAACGTTCGTGAAAAAGATGTTCCCTGAACGCAAAGCAGAAGATGTTGGCGATTTCAAATACGTTGACGTTGACGATACACGTGCATTGGCCTGGAACGGAGAAGCTGCGCTTTTCGTTGCGGTCGACGGAATGGACATCCGTGCTTACACCGAAGGATTGTTCAATCAACCCGAAGGCGCTTCCATCCAAACGAACGCTGAGTTCATGGCGTTCAACGGAAAAACATTTGATGCAGGATTGTTCACGGATAACAAACGCTTGTCGTCGTTGAACACGGAAGCATCTTCGTTATCGCTCATCGGCATGTCGGAAGGCAACAGCCAGTTCATGATGCGTTTTGAACAGAACGAAATTGTAACGGAGTACATCGCGCCGCAGCAGAAAGCGCCTTTGTTCAAACCGCAGGGACCGGGCGCAGCAGACCTCGAATTGCTGGGAATGAAAGATCCGTTGATCTTCATGGGATTCAATTTCGACGTGAAGCAATTGCTTTCATCGAGCAGCAACGACGAGGCGATGAGCCAGAATGTAGACATGATGACGGCCGCTTTGGGCATGAGCCAGGAAGAAATGACGCAGTTGTTTACCGGAACAGTTACCGCTGCAGTTTCCGATTACCAGGACATTTACAATACCGATCCGCGTGTGCAGAAGGAAATGAAAACATTGCTCGGCGATAATTTTGATGATGGAATGGCTTCTACGTTTTTATCGACGGTGATGCACATCGAAGTGCCTATCACGTCCATCAGCCTGGGAATTACCGACGAGAAAAAAGCAAACGACATGCTGATGATGATCGGCATGAAACCACAGGATGGTGGCTTCTGGGCTGCACCGGGCGTTGAGCTCGTGGTATATGCTGTGGTGAAATCCAATCACCTCGTGATCACGAACGATTATCTCACTGCAGAAACCATTGCCAAAAACGGAAAGCTTCCGGGCAAACTTCCTGCTGATTACGCAGCGAAAGTTCCTGGTCAACCGTTTTCATTGTGGATGGATTTCGACAAGAGCCATTTGCCTGGCCTGCTGATTGCACCGCAAAATCCGATTCTCGGCGCAGAAGATCTCGCTTCGTATGTGAGCCTTTCCGATATTTTTTCTTCCGCCCGGTATGAATCATCTGCAACCGGTTCTGTTTTCCGTTTCACTTTGCCGGACAGCAATGAAAATTCGCTGGTGCGCATGATCAAGTATATGTCGCCTGCGCAATGAAGTTCCGTCTTGATCATGTAATTCCCATTCCGCTCATCGATAGCCCACTTTCGGAAAAATCGCTGTGGAAAAAAGACGTTGATCTCGATACAACTTCGATCATCATTGCCGAAGCTCCGTCGGGCACCGGAAAAACAACTTTGCTTTCTGTATTGTACGGCGTGCGTAAAGATTACGACGGACGCGTGTACATGAACGGCGACGATATTTCTTCGTTCAGTATTGAACAATGGGCAGTCATCCGTCGGGAGAAAATTTCGTTCGTGTTCCAGGACCTGCGGTTGTTTCCTGATCTCACGGCCCTGCAGAATATTCAACTGAAAAATCAGTTGAAGCCCATGCTGAGCGAAGAAGAAATCCGTTCCATGGCCGAACAACTTGGCGTTGGACACCGGCTCGATGCACCTTGCGGAAAACTTTCTCTTGGTCAGCAACAACGCGTAGCCATCATCCGCGCGTTGGCACAACCGTTCGAATTCCTGATGCTGGATGAACCGTTCAGCCATCTCGACGAAACCAATTCACGAAAAGCCGTTGAACTTATTCTTGCACATTGCCAGAAGAACAACGCAGGTTTGCTGATGACCAGTCTTGGTCCTTCTTCCATGTTTCCGTTCAACCAAACAATAGCGATCTGATATGGTAAAGAAGCTCTTGTTTGCGCACCAGAAACCGTTGTTTCTCATTGCAGGAATCCTGGGGTCATTCGTAGGAATTGTTTTGTTGCTCGGTTCACTTCAGATCTATTTTGATTTCGACCGGCTCCTCAATGGTTCGGGCGATCTCAATCAACCACAGTATCTCGTCATCAACAAACAGGTGAGCGTCGTAAACACATTGTTCGGCGGACAAAAAGGATTTTCAAGTGAAGAAATTGATGAACTGAAAGCGACTGACGGCGTGATGGAAGTTGCCCCGCTCACTGCAAGCCGGTTCAAAGTTGGACTGAGCTTAGGCGAAGAAGGCGGCATGCAGGGAATTCCCGGCATGTACACCGATCTGTTTTTCGAATCTGTGCCCGACGAATTTGTTGAAGTCTCCAAAGACAAATGGCAATGGGATGCGAGCGATTCGGTGATCCCGATTATTTTTCCGCGCGATTACATCAAGCTGTACAACTTCGGGTTTGCCCCCACGCAAAAACTTCCGCCATTGACGGAGGATATGATCGGGCTCGCAACGTTCAAAGTAATTCTTACCACCGACAAAGGAAGGATCATTTACAAAGGAAGAGTGGTTGGATTTACAGAACGGATAAACACCATTCTTGCGCCCCAGTCATTTGTCGAATACGCGAACAAAGAATTTGCAGGTGTTGAACCCGGAGAATTTCTTCCGAACCGTGTGATCATCCGGTGCAAAGGTCCTGCAACGATAGAGCTGGTCGATAAATTCAGCGAGAACGGATACGAAACCAGTGAAGAAAGCCTGCGGAACAGCAAACTGAGTTCAGCGCTGAATATCATCATGACGATCTGCGTGGTACTTGGATCGATCATCATTTTTCTTGCGCTCATGATTTTCCTGCTTTATGCAGAACTGGTCATTGCCAAATCGGCGTATGAAATTCAGACGTTGATCTACATCGGGTACAGCCCGCGAAAACTGATCGCGACGTACATGAAATTTTACGCGATTGTATTCGGCTTGCTGATGCTCGCTGCAATGCTTACCGTGTATCTCATGAAATTGCCTGTGAACAACCTGGCCACTTCCAAAGGATTCCCGCTGCATTCCGGCATCGACGCCTCGGTAGGACTGACCGCTCTCGGGCTGCTGATTTTCTTCCTGATCTATAATTACCTGAGCATCCGTAAAAACGTAGTTTCATTGGCCAAAGGGCGTTGATTCTGTGTCGTTACGCTTCTTTATTTTAACCACCATAGCTACATAGATTACATGAGGTGATCGGGGTAAGTAAAAACTAAGTTCACATGAGGGTCCCCAATTGCCAAAGGCAATTTAACGATGTGCACTTCGCTTTAGTCTATTCCTATGTAATCTTATGTCGCCTATGTGGTTCAAAACCCGCAGTGCAGGTGAGATTTCGGCTCGGTTTTTGAGGTATTTGGGACGGCAAATCCGTAATTTTAGCACATTCAAATACATTCTATGAGGTACATTACTCTTTTCGCTGCATTCCTGTTGTCGATGACCCTGTGGGCGCAAGCACCTGCAGTCAAACCGGCCCCGAAGCCTGTTCCTGCTAAACCCGCCGACGGAAAACCTGCCCCGGCGAAACCGGAAGTACCCATGGGAAAACCTCCCGGCAGGCATTACCCGGTGAGCAAGAATCAGCAAGCGCTTGATGTCAAAATCCACATCAACGGATTGAGCGGCGGAGACATTTTGCTCGCGCATTATTATGCCAACCAGAATTACGTGCTCGACACAGGTAAAGTAGATGCGAACGGAAACGTTCACTTCAAAGCCGATACCGCTGCACCGGGTGGAATTTATCTCCTGGTCCGTCCAAGCCGGTGGCATTTCGAAATCATTCTTGCCGAAGAACAAAAGTTCAGCATTGATATTTCCGACACGAACAAAATTGTGGAGACGATTAAAATAACCGGCTCCAAAGAAAACACCGCGTTCTATGAACACCAGCGTTTCATGAATGAAGCCGGAAAGAAAGTAGAACCATTACATGCTGCGTTGGCCAAAGCAAAAGCCGGTGGCAATAAAGATTCAATAGCGTTGGTGACTAAACAGATCACCGCGGTAGACAGTTCTGTAAGGGCTTACAAAAAAGCCCACATGAAAAAATACCCGGATACGTTTATGTCGAAAGTGCTTGCCTTCATGGAGGAACCCGAAGCTATTCCGCTGGATAAATGTCCGCGAAAAGCTGACGGTACAATCGACAGCACGTACAATTACTGGAATTACCGTCGCCACTATTGGGATGGAATGGATTTTACCGATGAGCGTCTCCTGAGAACGCCGGTGTACTACAACAAAATGAAATTCTGGATTGACAAAGTAATTCCACAACACCCGGATACGTTGAGTGCGCAAATCAATTGGCTGATCGACCAGTCGTACCAGAACGATGAACTGTATCATTACAACGTAAGCTACCTGACGTATTACTACGAGTCGTCCAAGATCATGGGATTTGATGCAGTGTTCGTAAGCATTGTGGACAACAACCACGCGAAAGGAAAATGCTGGTGGATCTCTGAAGAGACGAATACGAAAATCGTGAACCAGGCGAAGAAGGTGAAATACGGATTGATGGGCAACCAGGCAGTGAATTTGTACCTGCAGGATTCCTCCGGAAAAATTGTAGAACTTGGAAAAATAAAAGCAGACTACACCATCGTTGTGTTCTGGGATCCAACCTGCGGTCACTGCAAGACTGAAATTCCTGCGATCAAACTGTATTACGATTCATTGCGCGCTGCCGGTGTTTCCGTAGAAGTTTACGCCATCTATTCGGAGCTTGATTATGCAACGTGGAGAAAGTACATCCGCGAGCATAAACACACGTGGAAGGATGTTTGCGCAAAAGACGAACAGGAACTCGCAACGGCTAAGTTCTATTACAACGCAATCGTGACGCCTACCCTGTACGTGCTTGACGCCAATAAGAAAATCATCGCGAAAAAGATTGATGATAAAGGGCTGAAGACGGTGCTGAACAGGAGAATTGAGATGGACAGGAAAAAATAGTGCGCAGTGGAATCAGTACGCAGTGCGCAGTAGGAAGTACGGAGTTTACGTACTACTTACTGCGCACTTTTTTACTGCGCACTGCGTACTTCTTTTACTGTGTACTACAATTTCGCTGCAAGCGCTGCATTTGTCTTAAACGGAAACTTCTCCTTAACACGCGCCTCCAACGCCTTCTCCAGCTGGGCCTGGTAATCATGAATAACTTTGGTCCGCGAAACCTCGAACGATTGTCCCTGGTACAAATCAAGATGTTCGTTGTAGAATGTCCGTAAGGCGCCATTGTCGGAATTGGCTTTGCTCCACACTTCCTTGTTCATCAATTCAAACAGGATCATTCCATCGTAGTACTGTCGGATAAAATATTTGAACTCCGGAAGTGCTTCTGCTTCCAGCCGGGAGTAACCCTGGTTTAAATACGGCGTTACTTTCTCCTGTTTGTATTTCAGAAATTCCAGTTTGAATGCCGTGGTGGTATCCAGGTTCTGTTCCATCGCTTCAAAAACTTTTTGCTTCGACAAAATAAACTGGTCGAGAAACTTTGCTTTGGCTGCAGCAGAAGTATCAGCCCGTTTTGCTGAACGAAACGCAAGGAGAAATTCCTCATCGGTGATCACGTAGCCGTTCTGAAGAATAACGAGTGAGTGGTCGTTAAACACATACTTGCCCAGGTTAACGTCGTTCGAGAAGGTTCCGTAAATCTGCCGGCGCAACAAATACTCATTGCCCTCCGGGGGATTCGTAACTATGGTGTTTGCAGGTTGTGCCGTTGCAACTAAAACCGAAAACAGCAGCGCCAGTATCAATGAGTATTTCATGGACTATGAAAATTGTTTAACGACTTGGAGTGAGATCAACTCCTGAAGAATCGGGAGGCGCAACAAGGCTGTCCTTCACGGGTGCAGGAGGAATAACAACGGGCTCTTCCGTTTTCTTCCGGTTCGGGTTGTCGCTCTTGAGGTTTTCTTTGTACCGCTGCATCAGTTCGCTGAACGATTCGAATTCTTCGCGGTAGAAAACACCGGCACCTTGTGTATGTTGCGCTCCCTGGTTGATACCGTTGCTTTCATTTCCACGGTTGAATGCACGCAGCCTCACTTTACCATCTTCGGTTACCTTGTATTCCACGTTTGCATCCACATACTGATTGTAACCGCCCTGCGTCTGCGTCTGGTTCGCATTCACAATGGAACCTGCCACATCAAACGTAACCCGGTTATTCAGGATCTGCGTACTCAATGCAACTTTCAGTTCCTGCAAACTCATGTCTTCGTTCGGCCGGTACTTGAATTTCAGGTTGGCATTCTCGCTGATCTGCGAAAGCCAGTTGTTCAATGTTCCGGAAACGAAATTGCTGAGCAGGGTCGAACCGGCGCCTCCTACCTCGCTTCCACCATCGGCGCCTTCACGGAATTCCGCAGGCGTCATGAAACTGTTCAGTACCATGAGCGACAATACCTGCCGGTTCATTTCAAGTTCCGACTGCGTGTAACTTCGTACCGTTTCCTGGATGTTCTGATCAGCTGTTGGTAATTCAATATCGAACGAAAGTTTCGGATCGACCAGGTTGCTATCGAGGTGCATGATCACGTGAACGGGGTACGATTGCTGGTACGCAGCCGTTGTTGAATCAAACGGGAAGAACGGTTCGACAGAAGCATTCGCATAATAGATCGCATCAATATCAATCGCGGCTAAAGCCGGATCTCCATTCCAGGAAATGACGCCACCCCGCTCGATCTCAAACGGAGCGTAAACAATATTCTTCAGCGTAAAAAGATAATCACCGCGATCAATAATATACGTTCCGTACATCGTGAGTTCTCCCGCAGGACTGATATGCATGAGCAGATCTCCTGTACCGCGCGCGGTAATTTCATCACCAACCGTTTCATCAAAAATGATGTGCACCAACGCATCCGGAGTTGCTTCCAGCATCAGCGTGAGATCAATTCCATTCTTCTTGAAAACGTTGACAGTATTCGGCCCCAGGACCCCTAATGAATCGTCCGGCTTGACTGTATCCTTCTCAAACACGATGTATTCATTTTCTCCCACTTCATCCGTTGTACTCATCGGGATATTGAAATCGGAAGAGATTGGCTGGCCGTTACGAATAACTTTATCTGTTTTCGCTTTGATGTCGATCTTAATAATTCCGTCTGTATAACCGAAGATGTTCATGAAACCCGTTGCATAAACACGTCCGTAAAAATCTTCGTTATCCTTGGCCGTTGTATTCAGCACCTGGAAATGTTCGAAAGCAAAGTCCATGTCGAACTGCCACTTTTTGAAGTTGTCGTGGTAGAGGTGACCATAAATCGAACACGTGTCGCGCTGGTTATCGGTGACTTCGAAATTCTTGAAGAAGAAAGAATTTTCTTCAATGTACAGGGGCTGTGTCGGCCGGTGTGTCAATTCAAGACCCAGGTAATCGACTTTCACTTTGGCTATCGAAACATCCAGTACCCCGTTCAGGAGCGGCTTCGTGAGATTTCCTTTCACATCAACGTGACCACTGACATGACCAACTACCATTGAACAGAAATCAGCAAGAAGCGGCTGCAACATTCCGAGTTGCATACTGCGAAGATCCACGCTCATGTCAAGGTTATCCTCTTCTTTTTTCGGGTAGTACAATCCTGAGAAAACAATATTGTCAATGACCTGTCCTGTCTGATCATCAATCATTTTCCGGTTGAACTTCCCGTTGATGTAGACCGCCTGTTTCTCACCTTGCCAGATCGCATCAATAGTGCCATCTCCGATTACTTCTTTATTGATCAGTAACCCGGTAAAAACTGAATTGCCCGTGAACTTAGGTTCATCATACAAACTGGAGAGAACAGTTGACCCTGATAAATAACCACTGATGCTTATGCCTTCACTTTCGACCAGGTAATTGAGTGCAGCAAGATTGAATCGGTCGAGGGAAATATCCAGGTGATCATTCGGATTACGGGATACTTTTCCGTTCAAACCGATCGTTTGCGATCCAGCCCGGAAGACCAGGTTCTTGATCCAGAATGTCGATGAATCCTTACGCACAAAGTTGGTTGGGTCAACCTGCCATGTTGTATCATTCACGGTTATACTGGTGGCTTCCTCAACGGTAAGTTGCAGGCTTCTCTTATTCTCAAATACAACTTCGGTTGCTATCACCCCGTGATTTCCGCGTTCAGTAACGTTGTTCCACTGCAACGTAGAATTCATCACGTTGCTTCCCGCTGTCGCATCAAAACGAATAGCATCGAATCCCATGGTGTCGTTGATCTGCGCGCGGTTAATGACCACGTGCAACTGGGCTTTGCCGCCATTCCCCTGGCTATTGGCAATGCTGATCCGTTGAAACTGGTAACGATCGTACCGGATGCTGTCGCTGTCCACAACCAAAGTAAAGCCCCTGCTTTCCTGGTTGAAACTGCCCTGGCAAAACGTACGCGGGGCAATTTTTAATTTTGGAACAAATGCGGCCAGCGCGTCTGTATTGTTTCCAAAAGTTGCTGTCCAATCAAAATGCTGAAAGGTTTCGTGCTTGTCGTGATTTGCATGCGGAGGGAAATACGCCGGCAAGTAAGCGGTCATCACGTCGGATATGGCTTCCTGAATTTTTAATAATTCAAACTGTCCTTTGATTTCAGCTCTCACGAAATCGGAGAAAAAATACATTTCGCGACGCCCGGCATTCTCAGTCGAGATCAGTGTCATCTCATTCAGTTCGTAACTGTCGGTGGTGTTACTGAATTTCAACTGGCTCAACGAGATACTTCCACGCAGGTTGTCAATGTTGTTGCCGTGCATTTTAAACACCATTCCGGTTGAAACGATCAGGTGCAGGGATGTATCTGCAAAGCCAAGTGCACTGACATTCGCGGAATCAATGCTGGCCGTGAAACGCAATTGCGGGTCCTGCGGGTTTACAAAATCCACGTAACCGTCGTAATGCAGATCAACGTTCGGATCGTGAACATCAATCACCCCGTCAAAAACTTCTTTCGCTAAAGAACCTTCCGTTACGGTGATGTTCGAATACCGGTAGTTGTGAAATTCAAACGCGCTAAACTCAGCATTCATCGAAGCCACCATCGACGGAACATCTGTTCCATAACCGATCATGTTCGCCGTACCGCTGATGTGACCGATTTCGGGAACGCCAAGAAAATTGCCGATGTTAAATTCTTCCGCGGTGAGAATGCCTTCCCAGTTGTAATCATCCGCTAAACTATCCTGCGACATGATTAAATTTTCAAGCACAAGATTTCCCTGGTCAGTGCGCAGCTTCCCATGAGCAACGAAATCGTGCGTGAAACCTTCCACGGTACCTACGAAATGCATGTCGCCCAGCAGTTCAATACGCGGAGAGACTTTGAGAAACGATGAATCATTGAACGGGGCAATCGGAATTCCGCTCAGGTCTTCGTAGTTCGTGGTGGCTTCCTTGAACTTGAAGTGCATGTCGGTTGTTTCAATATCGGGCAATCCGTCAAATGCAAAATTTCCGGCGATCCGCGATTTCTTGCCAAAGCGGATATCCATGTTTTTCGTTTTCAGTTTTTCGATGGTCCCGAAAGCATCACCGGTAACCATCACGCGTTTCTGAATACCGAGCAGTACCGGAGAGAAGTAGGCCACGTCGCCCATTTCAACAATGGATTCGGTAAAATGACAATCCAGCTTTACGCGGTGAATGAAATCGTCTTCGATGTCTTCAATGCTGTCGAAATGAAAACTCAGGAATCCTTTGATGTCTGATCCCGGCGTTTGAATCACGAGATCATTGAACTTCATGAACGTATCTGCGATCATCAGCCGCGATTCCATGTGCGT
Organism: Bacteroidia bacterium; assembly: GCA_035489505.1. GTDB lineage: Bacteria > Bacteroidota > Bacteroidia > Palsa-965 > Palsa-965. The sequence goes on from DATHKF010000163.1 coordinate 10,249, forward strand.
GAGTGTGAGTCCGCATTGCTCCGTGGCTTTCAGTTCGGAAAGAAAGATGGATGTGGAATCTCCCATCGGTTCAATGCGCTCGATGGTTGCATACACATTGCGCGTGCGGATGTTTTCGTAATCCATTCCGCGGTCAACGTCACTATGACGCGTATCGATGTAAGCAAATGAAACATTCTCCAGTTTTATTTTGCCGAGATCAACATTCCAGGCCGGAGGCGGAGGTGTCGTATTTGTATCCGCCGATCTGAAATACAACAGGAGAAAACGATAATTCAGTCCACGTTCGTCTTTGTATTTCTTGAGTTTGATTGTCGCATTCGTGAGCGTAATCTGATCCAGTGAGACATACTGATTGCCGTAACTGAAATTGCTGATGTTGACCGTAAGTGAAGGAGCATTCAGCAAAGTATCGCCGTGCTGGTCTTCAACGTAAATTCCTTCCAGCTCAATGGAGGTGAAAAATTTGATATCGACACCTTGAATTGAAACTTTTGTTTTCAATTCATCTGACATGTAATCGGCCAGTTGCTGACTGATCCACGTCTGACAAGCCGGGCTGCGGAACGCGAAATAGAGACAAACGCAGAGAATCGCAAGAATCCCCGTGGTCCACATCAGGAACCTCGTGGTCTTTTTGATAATTTTGCGAACTTTCTCCTTTAAAACCGACATTACACAAAAATACGCAATATGGCTGTTATTCTGGGCATTGAGTCATCCTGTGATGATACCGCGGCTGCCCTGGTTGCTAACGGCAAACTGCTTGCCAATGTTGTCGCCGGACAAGAGATTCACACGATGTGGGGCGGAGTAATTCCGGAATTGGCATCGCGGGCTCACCAGGAGAACATCATTCCGGTTGTTTCTGCTGCATTGAAGCAGGCCGGAAAAACTGTTAAAGACATTGATGCGATTGCATTCACACAAGGTCCGGGATTGATGGGTTCGTTGCTCGTCGGAAGTTCATTCGCGAAAGGTTTGAGCCACGCATTGAACAAACCTTTGCTCGCCGTGAACCACATGCAGGCGCACATTCTTGCGCACTTCATCGAAGACGATTCTCCGAGAGAAAAACCTTCGTTTCCCTTCGTATGTCTAACTGTTTCCGGTGGTCATACGCAACTGGTCCTGGTCAACGATCCGTTCACTTTTGAAGTGCTTGGCGAGACCATGGATGATGCAGCCGGCGAAGCGTTCGATAAGACTGCAAAAATTCTCGGGCTGTCCTATCCCGGCGGACCGTTGATCGATAAACATGCCGCGAATGGTAACCCGGATCGTTTTAAATTTCCGGAGGCCAATGTTCCCGGGTATAATTACAGTTTCAGCGGATTAAAAACTTCGGTTTTGTATTTCGTACGCGATCATGTAGAGAAGGATGCTCAATTCGTGCACACAAACATGAATGATATCTGCGCATCGGTGCAAAACAGCATCATCAGACATTTGTTAAAAAAGCTGAAACAAGTGATCATCGATCGCAAAATCACCTGCATTGCCCTCGCCGGAGGTGTTTCTGCGAATTCCGGGTTGCGAAAAGCAGTAAGTGCACTTGGCGATGAACTCAACGTGCGTGTTTGTATTCCACCTTTCGCGTATTGCACAGACAATGCCGCGATGATTGCCATGACCGGGCATTTTCTTTTTGAGAAAAAAGAATTTTCTCCGTTGAGTACCGCACCACTTCCACGTTACCCGGTCTGACGTGATAAAAAAACTCTTCCAGAAAACCTGGGCGCAGGAAAACCAACTGTGGCTCGATAATCCTCCGACGCAGAAGGACCATCTCCGTGCGATGATCATTCTCACGTGGACTGCGATCGGACTTTCGATCGTGCATTACTGGGGCAGTCCCACGTTTGTGATCGCTGTGCTGAAAGGAATGAATTTCACCGAAGCCGCGAAGAGTTTCAACACGTACATGAACAGCGGATCCGATGCACGCCTGCATAGTTTGTGCTGGTGGGCCGGAACGATCATCGTAGTTTATTTCGTCGTGCCGGCCTTGCTCACCAGGTTTGTTTTCAAAATGAAACTTCGCGACATGGGCCTGAAATTCTCCGGCTCAATGGACGGATGGCCGCTGTACGTGATCATGCTCCTCATCATGTTGCCACTGGTGTATTATTTTTCATCGACGGAAAGTTTTCAGCAGCGTTACCCGTTCTATTATCTCGTGCAGGGAGAATCGTTGTGGCCGAACTTTATCATCTGGGAAGTGGTTTACTTTTTTCAATTCGTTTCGCTGGAATTTTTCTTTCGCGGATTCATCACGCTCGGCACGCGAAAATCGTTCGGGTACATGAGCATTTTTGTGATGGTGGTTCCGTATTGCATGATACACTTTGGAAAGCCGATGCCGGAAACGATCGGTGCCATTGTTGCGGGAATTGTGCTCGGCACATTGAGCCTGAAGAGCCGTTCCGTGATCCTGGGGATTCTGATTCATTACTCCGTAGCGATAACGATGGATTTGATGGCGTTGTGGAGGAAGTAGGCGGGAGTTTGGAGTCGGGAGTCGGGAGGCTAAGCCCGGGTCCTTCGAAGATAGACTCACGTTTATAACGTTATAACCCGACACTTTGCTCCGAAGGAAATAAGTTTAGCCTCCCGACTACCGTCTCCCCACTCCGAACTCAATTTTCCCGATATTTACCCAAACATTTTCCAATGAAAAAAATCATCACTTCGCCAAACGCTCCCGCACCTATCGGGCCATATAGTCACGGAGTATTGCACGGTAACATGCTCTTTATTTCCGGGCAAGTCGGCAAGCATCCACACACCGGAGAAATTCCGCACAGCATCGAACACCAGGCCGAACAGGTGATGAATAACCTGCAGGGCATCCTGAACGAAGCCGGCATGGATTTCACGAACGTGGTGAAGACAACCATCTTCCTGAAAAACATGAACGACTTTCAGGCGGTGAATGGTGTTTACGGTTCGCGTTTTGAATCGGAGCATCCTGCACGGGAAACAGTAGAAGTTTCGCGGCTTCCGCTGGATGTGCTCGTTGAAATTTCCATGATCGCGATCAAGTAGCGAAACTGCTACTGCCGCTGCCACTGCTACTCACAATTTTTTACGCGGACCGAAAACGCGTTTATACCTAAGCCATGTGCGGAATTACTGGCGTCTTCGCCTTCACTCCCGAAGGAAAAAAGTATCTCGATAAAATCGACGATGCGGTGAAGTCATTGCACCACCGCGGACCGGATGGAAGCGGCGTGTTTCGTCACGGGAATGTTGCGCTGGGTCATACACGGCTTGCAATCATTGACACATCCGATGCCGCGTCGCAGCCGTTCACTTCAACCGATGGACGTTACACGATTGTGTTCAACGGCGAGATCTTTAATTACCGCGAGTTGCGTAGTGAACTGGAGAAAGAAGGATGTGTGTTTCGCTCGCAAAGCGATACGGAAGTTCTGCTGACGCTTTTTTCCCGCGAAGGAAAAGATTGCCTGAATAAGTTGAATGGTTTTTTTGCGTTTGCAATCTATGACCAGCAAGATGGTTCATTGTTCGTCGCTCGCGACCGTTTCGGAGAAAAGCCGCTGTATGTTGCGACGACCAGTATTCGGCACGCAAGACATCAATCGTCTGATACCCGGGTGAACTGGTTGGACGGATATATGGGCCCGCCGCCCGATGCCATTGCATTCGCCTCGGAGCCAAAAGCATTTTACGCTATGGGCTTCCCGGTGAGTTTCAATCCCGATGAACTGCAGGCTTATTTGCATCTGAATTATTTGCCTGCGCAGGCCACATTCAATAGTTGCATCAGCAAGTTCTATGCAGGAGGTCAGCAAACATACCGGGCTGCCGGATTTGATTATTTAGAGAAGCCCTGGTGGTACACAATCCACGAACAGCTGAAAACCGGTAAACGGCCTGTGAGTTATGAAAGTGCCTGTGCCGAAGTGCGTAAAAAACTGGAAGTATCGGTTCAGCGCCGACTGATCTCAGATGTTCCCATCGGAGCTTTTTTAAGTGG
>DATHKF010000164.1:0-2927 GCA_035489505.1 Bacteroidia bacterium
AAAAACCAAATGGCGGTTTCTGGGTCACCGGAAAAGGATTGTATACATCAACCAACGACAATCTTTTCCTGGCCAGTCTCGACAATGCAGGGCAGGTGGTGTGGCACCACAATTACGACATGTACGACGATGTTCAGCGTGTGATCCTTTTGCAGGACGGAAACCTGGCGATGTGCGGATACAACATCGATCTCAACCTCGGGATTTACAACCAGAGTTATCTCATTAAAACAGATACAACCGGCACGGTGATCTGGGGCAAACAGTACGGCGATGGCGGAACCATTGACGATAAACTCTGGGCCATTGATGAAACGTCAGACCGTGGATTTATCATGGCCGGAAGCACGTACGGTACAGGCATACAACGCACGAGTTGGATTGTACGCGCAGACAGCTCCGGAAACAGTGGTTGCCGCGACTCTTCGCTTACAGTAACGATGAGCACGCTCACAATCGCTTCCACGAGCGGCGGAACAGTGTCAACGGCATCGTTTGCAACAAACACGGCTATAGGCCAGTTGAATGCCAACATGAGCATACAGTATTTTTGCGGTGGACCGAACGGTGTTCCGGAAACGTTCATCAGCTATGTGTGGTGCTACCCGCAACCTGCAACGAACGAACTGACCGTGCAAACAGATCCGCTGGTGTATGATGCGTATTCGATTTTTGATGCACAAGGAAAACTGGTTCGCACTTCCGGAATTATCAATTACCAAACCGTTATTGACCTGAACGGACTTGCGGCAGGAACGTACACGTTGATGGTTTCAGGAGCTGGTGCGGCGACTTCAATGCCAGTCATCGTGGAGTAATTTTTTAAGCGCGGCAATCTTTTGCTTTTACAATCGCCTGCGGCAGCAAGGAATTTTTCTTTTCTATCCCTTTCACTTCGTTCAAGGAATATGCGACTTCTCCGAAGTCGAAAGATCATATGATTCTCCTGATCCCGGAGGGATCACATGTACCTTGAACGAAGTGAAAGGGTTTGATCAAATTCCTTGCTGCCGCAGGCGAAAAAACTCCTGGCTCTTACTTATTCCGGAGATCGTCCACCTGTTTTTTGTAGAGCTCGGCGTACAAACCATTTTTCGAAATCAATGATTCATGTGTTCCTTCTTCGGCAACACAACCGTTTTCCATCACGATAATCTTATCAGCATTGCGCACACTCGAAACGCGGTGTGAGATAATGATCGTTGTTTTGCCTTTCATGATGCGCTCGAGGTTCCCGAGAATTTCTTCTTCGGTTTCGGTATCGACCGCTGAAAGACAATCATCGAAAACCAGCACTTTCGGTTGAGTCACGATAGCGCGTGCAATGGAAATGCGTTGCTTCTGTCCGCCGGAAAGCGTTACACCGCGTTCACCCACCATGGTTTTAAACCCTTCCGGGAATTCCATGATGTTGGCATAAATCGCAGCATCTTTTGCGGCCTGTTTCACTGCAGTGTCATCATCGTTTTGCAATGAGGCCTGCGAATTGAAACGGATGTTTTCTGCAATCGTATCGGAGAAAAGAAAAACTTCCTGCGGAACATAACCGGTATTTGCACGGAACTCTTTGAGATTGATTGAGCGAACATCCTGGTTATCGATCAGGACCTGTCCTTCGTTCACATCGTATAAACGCAGGAGCAATTGTGCCACCGTCGATTTTCCGGAACCGGTGTGGCCCAGTATAGCAATCGATTGTCCCGGTTCTGCGGTGAATGAAAGATTACTGATCGCTTTGATACCGGAATCGGGATACACAAAACTCACATTGCGGAATTCGATTTTGCCTTTGAGGTTCAGCGGATCAGAGCTTTCGCTTTTGATGGCAGGTTCCGTATTCAGGAATTCGTTGATGCGTTCCTGCGAAGCAGCCGCGCGCTGTACGAGCGAAGTGATCCATCCGAGTGATGCGATAGGCCACGTCAGGCGGGTCACGAAAACAAGGAATGCCGCAATCGTACCAACAGTTGCATTGCCGGCAATGACTTCTTTTCCTCCAATGTAAATCGTGAGAATAATGCTCATGCCAATCAGGAAAATCATGAACGGCTGAAAAAGCGCTTCCGTTTTGGCAAGGCTCATGTTCCGTGAACGGTATTCTTCAGCTTCATTGGCGAAACGCTGCTGGGTATGACCTTCATGCGCAAACGCTTTGACCACACGGATTCCTGAAAATGCTTCCTGCGAACGTGTCGACAACAACGAAAGCTGGCTTTGCACACCGAGACTTTTCCGGTTGATGATATTGCTCACGAAATAAATAGAAACGGCAAGCACCGGAAGCGGAATCAAAACATACAGCGTCATCAACGGATCGTATTTCAACATGAACGAAATCGTCATCACCAATGTCACGATCGTTGTTGTTGTATACATGACAGCGGGCCCGATGTACATGCGCACCTTTCCTACGTCTTCGCTGATGCGGTTCATGAGATCGCCCGTGTTATTGCGCTTGTAAAAAGCCTGGTCGAGTTTCTGGTAATGTTCGAAAACTTCGTTTTTCATGTCGAACTCGATCAGGCGCGACATCACAATAATGGTTTGACGGTTCAGAAAAAGGAATAAGCCGAAGATCAGCGTGTGAATAATGATCTCAATACCGTACAGCAGAAGGATATAATTTACTTCGTCTGCCGGTAAATTGTGATCGGCCGCAAAGCCTGCAAAATCCAGTCCCTGGCCAAGCAAATCTACCGGCCGCAAACTGAACCACGTGGAAACCAGTATGAAAACAATGCCGGAAAAAAAACGGATTTTGTATTTCCAGAAATATTTATTGAGATATCCGAGCGCTTTCAAATTCTATGGTCAACCTGAGGGATTATCATGAAAAAAAACAGCTACTTTTGTGCCCTCTGTAACGACAGAGCAAAATTAAGGAATTATCACCCTTAAAACGCGTGAAATGATTTCAGTTAATAATG
>DATHKF010000165.1:0-2038 GCA_035489505.1 Bacteroidia bacterium
CTTCATTTGACCTTCAGCTTCTTTGCCATAAAACATGTTGTGCTGGTTGTCGGATAATTCGAAGACACGCGACATGCTTTTATCCACCAGCGAAATTCTGCCCTGCAGGTTGAAATGCATGTTGATCATTTCCGTGTCACCTTTCCAGTCGAGCGTAACGGGTTCGTTGTAGACAGATTCGGAATAGATCATTTTGATTCCGTCGAAATGCCATTGCGTTGCTTTCGTGGTGCCAAACGGAAACGGAATCTCCATGGATTCGGAACGGAACCCCGGAACTTCAAAGTCTTTCTGCGAAAAATCAGCTTTGAACAGGCTGTCATTCGCGCCGTTTTTTACTTCAAATCCCATTTCCTCCGTTTACTATAAGTTTTGCTCCGTTTAATGCAAGCTTATCGTCTATTCACCCGGTACTTTTGCTTTCAGAATTCAACGATAAAATTTCTGTAGCGCAATGATAGAAGTTTTCAGAACAAATGTAACGAGGAAGATAGCATCAAAGCGAATCACGGAACAATTACTTGAGATTCTTCCCGGGGCTTTCATCCATTTTGATCTCGAAGATTGTGATAAAATTCTACGGATTGAACGCAGCGAGCAACCTATTGATGTCCCCCGGGTGATTGAATGGATGAAGAAAACGGGATTTGAATGTGAAGTGTTAATCGACTAATCGAACCGCGGTGGTAAGCTTTAAAAAATTAAGACAGATGATCGAAGTACAAGGCAACGGAAATATTGTTTCCAGGGAAGTGAGTGTGAGTTCATTTATACGACTTCATTTGTCCGGAAAAGGAATGATAGAATTACACCAGTCGGACGAAGAAAAAGTAATTATTGAAACGGACGAGAACCTGCATGAATATTTCTCCGTTGAAAATTCGGGGCGCACACTTTTTGTTACGGCTGAAGGGAAATTCCGTAAACCGGTTTATACCGTTTGTACGATTAAAGTATTTCTCCGTCAGCTGGATGTACTTTATATCCGTAACGATCGTGCGGACGTTGTTTGTCCGGGAGTATTGACACTCACATCACCGCTGGAGATTAAAATTCAGAGTGTGGGTAACACAACACTGAACATCAACGCACCTTCGATTAAAGTGCTGAGCCAGTGCGAAGGAAATGTGACACTGAAAGGAAAGTGTAACCTGCTTGAAATAAAAAATCAGAGTCAAGGTGATTTTGATTCGAAGGAATTAATTGTGGAAGAGCTTGTGCTCAAAAATTATGCGGAAGGAAATGTGAAATTGTTTGCAAACAAAACAATCGCGATCAGCCATTACGGACAGGGGACGGTGCATTATTCCGGAGACGCGCAGCTGAAAGATGTGAAGCAGTATGGGGATGGGGAGATCAGACACGTAGCCCTATGACACCCTCCCTAACCCTCAAAGGCATACAAGGTTAGGAAGGGTGGCGTGAAATCAAATCGGGCATAGGGAAAATCAAATAAATATCCAGACCAGCAATGCGATCAGCACGAGCACAGCCACCCAAACATACCAGCGGCTGAAAAGACCACCAGTGTTGTTGTCATTACCAGTAGTGTTGTCTTTACCGGCAATCGTACTTTCCCGCTGCGAAATTTTCAGGTTGGGACTGCCGCTCGCGTAATTGACTGCTTCATCGCCTGGAGTATAAACGGCTCGTATCGTGTATTCGCCTTGATCAAGCCCGTTTATTTTCCAGTGTGCTTGTCCGGATGCGTCTGTGTCGATGGTCGTACCTTTTTCCTGTTCATCAACATAGAAGGTGACCTTTCCTTTGGGCACCGGTTGTTTACCAACCAATGGGGTAACGATCGCAGTGACCTCTCCTCTTTTTAGTGAAACGATCTGTACGGCGGTACTGCGCTGCTTTATTTCCTGGGTAATTTGATACGCCCTCGCAAATTCTGCATCACCGGTAGTTGCCACATCAAATACGCAATCCTGGTTCAGTCCGGCATCTGTTACACCCTGGCAGATTTGTTTCGCCTTTTCAATATCCATTCCTTGCGGAATAACCCATCCTGGAATTTCAAATTGTGGTTTTA
>DATHKF010000166.1:0-6364 GCA_035489505.1 Bacteroidia bacterium
CAGTGTCACCGAAATCCCACTCCCAGCCGATTGTATTTGTGGATGACGTGTTGGTGAACATCACCATCGGTTCGATGATGCTGAGTTCATCGTCAGACATTACAAATCCTGCGATCGGTGAAGTGTGAACGATAACATTCACCAGGCCGGAGTTTGAACCCACGCAACCGTATGGACTGGTTACCACAACAGATACCGTATAAGTTCCGCCGGTGGTGTAATCGTGGTTCGTATTGCTGCCGGTTCCGGTGCTGTTGTCACCGAAATCCCATGCGTAGAAACATCCTGCGTTTGCAGTAGACGTGTCACTGAATACAAGATTCACAGCATCGCAACCTGTTACAAACTGCGATGGGACATCTACCAGCGGAATCGGGTGAACGGCTATTGTTGTGGCAAACGGTACAACTACTCCGCAGATGTTGGTTACGTTAACAGAGTACGTTGTATTGGCGGTAGGATACACAACGTGCGGACCCGGACCTACCAGGTTGTTCGCCCAGTTCCACGTAAGCGGACCGGTGTTTCCGCTCACACTGGTGGTGATGGTTGCACTTGCGCCTTCGCAGATGAATGGATTCGCAGTCACCGTAAGATCGGCTGGCGAGAACTGGTACACGTCTGCAGTGATCATCATCGGCGCACTCAAACAGCCGTTGGCATCAACTGCATTCACAGTCCATGTCGTAAGCGCGTTTGTATACACGGTGTACGCGTTTGCATTTCCAAGATTCGGTGACCAGGTGTACGTGTAGTTTCCTGTTCCTCCTGAGCCGAGCGCAGAAACCTGGAACGGTTCTCCCGGACAAATGGTATCGCCCAATGAAACTGAAACAAGAACCGGGCTCGGTTGAGTAATTGTAACCGTGCTTATGGTTGCACAACCGTTTGCATCAGTTACAGTAACTGTAAACATGCCGGCTGTCATGGAAACTGCGTTTGCAGTGCTTTGCTGCGGCGAAGTATTCCAGCTGTACGTGTATGGAGCAGTTCCGCCCGATGTGAGTACAGAAGCGTTTCCGTTATTGCCACCGTTGCAGCTTACGGGGTTCGATCCCGACATGATTGCGTTGAGTGCAGGCGGTTGTGTAACGTTTACTGAAGTAGTCATCGTGCAACCGTTTGCATCAACAACTGTTGCATAGAACACTCCCGAAGGAAGGTTGATTGCCGCGTTTCCGCTTTGTACAGGCGTTGAACTCCATGTAATACTGTAAGGACCTACACCACCGCTTGTATTAATTGTTGTTGATCCGTCGGACCCACCGTAACAGGTTACAGCAGTTGCGGAAATAATACCGGCGAGTGCGGGCGGTTGCGTAATGTTTACTGTTTGTGTAGCCGTGCAGCCATTCGCATCGGAAACAATAACCGTATAACCTCCTGCACCAAGACCTGTGGCCGTTGCAGTCGTTTGCGCAGGCGTGGAATTCCAACTGTAATTGTACGGACCTGTTCCGCCGCTTGCAGAAGCCAAAGCCTGGCCGTTCAATCCATTTGCGCAGGACACATCATTGATCACGCTTCCGGAAGTTGCCAATGGAGCACCCGGCTGTGTAATGGTATACGTTCCTGTTGTGGTGCAACCACTCGCAGTAGTTACAATTACGCTGTACGTTCCGGCAGCAACATTCAACAGGTTAGCGTTGGTTGAGTTGTTCGACCATTGATACGTATACGGTTGTTGTCCGCCGTTTACGTTCAGGAAAATATCCTGCGTTCCACCGAAACATCCGATGTTGTTTACAGTTGCGTTGATGTTTGCATTGGCTGGTCCCTGAGGAACAACAGCCACCGCACTCATGGTGCATCCTGTTGCATCTGTAACTGTCACCGTATAGGTTCCTGCGGATAATCCATTCGCATTGGCGTTATTGCCTCCGAAAGGCTGCCAGTTGAAGCTATACGGACCGGTCCCTCCGGTTGCCAGTGAAGTTGCAGTGCCGTTAGATGCGCCACAGTTGGTGGCTGTTGTCGTTACCCCTACGCTGAATCCAGTAACAGTTATGCAGAACGCATATGTTTGAGATCCCGCGTACGGACAAGCATCATCACTCACGGTAACAGTGAAGCACCATGGTGTTGTACTGATATCTGCAGCGGTCGGTGTCCAGGCAAATGTTCCTGTTGGAAGCGGACCTGCGGAAGTGGTTAAAGTCCCTGCAGGAATTCCGTTGTTCCAGGTTACTGTAATATTTTGTCCCGCATCGATATCGTAAGAAAAAATATCGAATGAGATCGGTGCACCCGCGCATGAACTCATGCTGTACACGTTGGTGTTGTTCATTCCGGTGATGTACGGAAGATTGTTGTTGCACATTACGGTGCGCACCTGGATATCGCGCACTACTGTTCCGATCAATACGCCGTTTCTCCATTCTTCAACACGCACGGCCATTACCGCAACGATGATCTGGCTTGGATTCATGCAGATGTCACCTGTTACGGGATTCAATGTCATTGCAGGCAATGAAGGAATTGGTTGCGTTGCGGTGTACGGTGCAATGAATGTTACCGGAACTGCAGGAGCAGAAAGCGGATCGACGAGCGAATAGGCGAGTGAATCGCCATCGGGATCAATTGCTCCGTGGTTGAAGCAATAACTTTGTCCGGCGCAAACAAATGGAACCGGGCGATTGGAAAATGTTGGAGAATTGTTGCACGGCGCGGAAACATTATTTAAAGTTGTTTCGATGTAAATGTTTTGTCCACCCGGATTGGAGATGGTGTTGATCGCGGCGTTCCTGCAGCACAGACTGAAGCTGAATACCCAGTCGGTGCAGGCTTGTGGTAAAGTAACTGTCCCCTCGTAAATCCACTCCTGCACTCCGGGATATATTCCGCCAGCGCATTCTGTGGTTAATTGTGGACAAATTGGGGTGACATCGATACCGGTTCCTGCAATCGGGTAAAGTGTGGCAGTGAAATTTTCATTGCAGGTCGCTGATGAAAGATCGATACTAACACTTCCCGGTGCATTGGTTCCGGCACAGTCGCGGTAAAAAGCCAGTCGTAATTGGTACTGATTTCCGCCGAGACAAGTATATGTTAAGTCCCCCCCTTGTGCGTGCGAAGCGTAAGCTTCTCCTGATAACTGTATAAAAAACAGTATCATCAACATTCGAAATTTCCAGACAATTGTGTAAGCGTTTTCCATGAAGCCCTCTCTTTCCTGGTTAGTGTGTGTGGTTTACTGGTCAAGGAACTGCTTGGTTCAACGGGCACTCATATTGTGTAGTTACACACACGGTGTATACGAACACCTGTTCATAAATTAATTATGCATGCATAGTAATTTGAAAAACGCTGGGACACAGAATTTTGAACGGACTTTAAAAAAGGTTACAGGAATTGCACGAAACCTAAAAAAAGTTGGAGCGTATAGTATGCTTATGGGAACGTGCGGAAAAACCCGCATGCAGGGAAAGTTTTGCGGCCTTTCTAAAAATGGCTGTTTTCAGAGGGAAAATCAGCCTCACCACCCACCACATTTCCGATGAATTTTCTGTTGAGTTTGATGGTATGTGATGAATGGCTCATACTATGATGCGACAATTTTTGTGCCATTTTGAAACACATAGTCACATGAGACGATAGGCGATAGTCGGGAGACGATAGGGCGGCACTATCGTCTCCCGACTATCGCCTATCGTCTAATCCGATCCGCATACCAATCACGAGCACGTCATCCACCTGCTCCAGATCACCTTTCCAGTTATGGAATGCGTTTTTCATGGCTACCTGCTGTTCATCGACAGGCCTGGAACTGATTTGCATGAACAATTCCCGGAGCTGTTTGTACTTGAATTTTTTTCCTTTCGGCCCGCCAAACTGGTCGGCATAGCCGTCTGAAAAAAGATAAACCATATCGCCGGGCAACATGGAAATTTCATGGTTTGTGAATGAATCAACAACGCCATTGACATTTACCCCGATCGGTGATTTATCAGCCTGCACCTGGATGATCTCTCCGTTGCGGACAATGTACAAGGGATTAAATACGCCGGCATATTGAAGCACCCGGTTTTGCGGATTGTAGGAGCACAGCGAAAGATCCATTCCGTCCTTCACCGTATTTTCTGATTCCGACTGGCGCAACAATTTGTTTACACCATAATCCAGTTCACGTAAAATATCGGATGGTTTGGTGAGATGCATTTCCTTCACAGCGCGGTTCAGCAGGTTAAATCCAACTACCGACATCAACGCGCCGGGAACACCGTGGCCTGTACAATCGACTGCTGCGAAAATGCGGTGGCCGTTTTCTTCTTCTACCCAATAGAAATCGCCGCTCACTACATCTTTCGGCAGGTAAAGAATGAAACTTCCGGGCAACACCTGTTTCACGGTTTGCAGCGGAGCCAGAATCGAATCCTGGATTCTCCGGGCGTAGTTGATACTGTCCGTGATCTCGTCTTTCTGCGTGGTGATCTCGCGGTTTTTATTTTCCAGTACTTCTGCAATCTGGTTTTTCGCACGGTAACGGGTGAAAAGCAGCAATGAAAGAAGAATGAGTACAGCAACACCACCGGCCAGGATACTGATCTTGCTTCGCAATGCTTCCTGCTGCAAAACAGATTCTGCCTGGAGCAATTTCGCCTCCTGCTCCTTCTTGCTGATGTTGTAATTCTGTTTGGCCTGCTCCAGTTTCAACTGTTCATCTTCTCCGTGAACAATATCGTTGAGGGCCATGTATTTCTTCAGGTAGAAGAGCGATGAATCATACTCGCCGGATTTTTCAAAACTGTCTGACAGGTTTTTGTAACTCGACAGCAGATCTTCTTTGATGTTGTGTTGCAGTGCCAGTTTCATGGCGCTCCGGTAATAGAAGAACGCAGAGTCGGGATGATTGATATCGGAGTGAACATTCCCCAACGAATTCAGCGAAGAGCACAAACCATCCGGTCGCTGGAGGTCTTCGTTCATTCTCCGCCCGATGTGCAGGTAATGCAAGGCGCTATCGTAATGTTCCAGGTGGTAATGACAGTTCCCGATATTATTCATTGCCGAAGCCGTTTTCGCATCGGCATGCAGCGCACGGAATATTGATTCGGATTTCCGGAAGAAGACGAGTGCGGAATCGTACAATCCCTGTTCATCGAGTATTGCGCCGATGTTCGCCACGCACGATGCTTCAAAGTTTGGATTCTTTTCACTCAGCCGGTTCATTTCGAGCGCACCCGCATAATGTCCAAGCGCTTCTTTCATGCGGCCTTGTCCATACTGAATATTTCCAAGCGTCAGCCGGCAAACTGCAATACCAAATGTATCGTTGCGTTCTTCCTGCAGTTTCAACGATTGAATACAATATTCTGCAGACGTTCCGTAATCGGCGGTTTTCTGGTAGACATTTGAAATGTTCAGCAGGATGCGGGCTTCATCGCCTTTCGAATTCATTGCACGCATGATGGTCATGGACGAATCATAATACACAATGGCTTCCGCGAACATGCCCTGGTTCTCGTAACTCTGCGCAAGAAGATTGTAACCGGTGCCCATACCGCGCAGGAAATTATTCGGACGGGAGTAACGGATCGCACGCAACGCGTATTCGCGGTTCAGGTTAACATCGATATACCGGTACTCCTGTGCAAGGCTGTTGCAGGTGTTTGCTTTCGCGGTATCGCTCTGCTCAAACGTCAGCGCCTTTTTCAGACTGTCTATACGTGGCGTTTCCTGGGCACGGACCTGTATAATGAAAAACAGGAAAAATAAAACCGGGAATGCGTATTTCATGGGAAGCACCAAATTAGATAAGTGAGCGCGATTTTCCTATTGAAATTAACCACACTTCGACAGGCCCAGTGCGGGCACTGCGTGTTTTTCACAGAGGTTCGCAGAGCCAGCGCAGATAGTACGCGCAGTGATCTCTGTGAAATTATCTCGCCTTTCTCAGTGGTTAAATTTTAAGGAAGCGTAACAACCTACGTACTCTCACTTGCTTTTTTCCAGTGCCTGTTCAATGTCGGCAAGAATGTCGGTGATGTGTTCCAGTCCAACTGAAATACGAACCAGTCCCGGGGTAATTCCTGTGGCGATACGTTCTTCTTCAGTAAGCTTCGCGTGCGTGGTGGATGCAGGATGCGTTACGGTTGTGCGTGTGTCGCCGAGATTTGCGGTGAGCGAACACATCTTGATATTATCCAGGAATTTTTTCCCTTGTGCCAGTCCGCCTTTGAGTTCGAAGGTGACCACGCCACCGCCAGCTGACATTTGCCTGCGTGCAATTTCATACTGCGGATGCGAAAGCAGCCAGGGATATTTTACCATCGCAATCGATGGGTGATGCTGGAGCAATCCTGCAAGCTTCAACGCATTTTCCGAATGGCGTTCCATGCGCACATGCAACGTTTCGATACTTTTC
>DATHKF010000167.1:0-8405 GCA_035489505.1 Bacteroidia bacterium
AGATTCCCTGAAAAAAACGGGACCGAAAATCTTCAAAGGCAAAGACCCCGATAAGATTGCAGCCAACCTGAAGTTTATTGAGTTGCTCCGGCAGGCGCTCGAAATGGAAGGCGCATTTGATTACCCGTTCGACTCATTGAATTTTATGGCGCACATGAACGCGCCGGATAATGCGTTCCGGATCTTCAACTGGAATTTACCGAAAGACGATGGTACGCACGGTTATTACGGGTTTATTCTTGTTGACCAGAACGAACTGGAATCAAGCAAGAAAAAAAAGGACCGGTACAAATACAAGAACCGTTACGTACTCTACGAACTGCACGATCAGTCCGACATGATCCGGAGTCCTGAACTCGCCACGTTGAACTGCGACAAATGGTTCGGGGCTTTGTATTACAAGATCATCCTCAATTCGCACAAAGGAAAAAACTATTACACGTTGTTTGGATGGGATGGAAATACCCCGCTCTCCTGGAAGAAAGTAATCGAAGTGATGACTTTCGGGAAAGATGGCCAGCCTATTTTCGGTGAGGAAATGACTTTCCAGGTGAAAAATCTTTCCAAGCGCCGCGTGATTTTTGAGTTCAAAGCCGAACTCACCATGACCTTGAAGTACGAAGAAAAAAACAAGCGGATTGTTTATGACATACTCGTTCCGGAAGTTCCCGGGGCAGAAGGAATGCCGCAATTCTACGTCAACTCCGGTGCTTACGATTCGTATGTTTTCAAAAAAGGGAAATGGGTGTACAAACCCGACCAGGACATTCGAAATAAAAAAGACAAAAAGGACGACCAGTACATTCCGCCGGCTCCCGGTGGATAGAACGCGTGGTGATATCACATGGTCACACCTGACCCACTGTTAAAATTCCCAAACACTGTTGTGGAAATTTAACACCGCCCGCATCCTCATTGCGAACAATACCCACGATACACTCCCGTTTCTGAGGTATAAAACGCAACGACCATGTCCTACAAAACCCACCTCCTGGTTCCGATAGCTATTGGAACTTTTTTTATTGCATCATGCGCCGATTCTGAATCGCGCAATGAAGATTTCGCCCTTCAAAAGGCAGATTCTATGACCACAAATGCGCCAACAACCGCTGGTGAATTTAACCGGTACAGTGGCAACACTTTCCAGACTGAATCCCTGGAAAACGGGAAGCCGCTGGAAGCTGAAGCGGCCCTGGATTCTGTAAGCAAAGTGCTCAACACAACTGCTGCTGCTTTGAATGTGCTCGACAGTTCGCACATGTTTGTCCGCACGGCGGATGTGCGATGCCGCGTGGATGAGGTGGCTTCTTCTACCTACAAAGTAGAAGACGTGGTGAAAGGCCTGGGAGGATACATCAGCGACACCAAACTATCAAGTAACGTATCGTGGCAGCAGCAAACCCCGATCAGCGAAGATTCGATGAAACAGGTAACGAAATACAACGTGGGCAATACCCTCACGATCCGTGTTCCTGCAAAAAATCTCGACAGCCTGCTTCGTGCGCTGGTTCCACTGGTGAAATACATGGATTACCGCAACGTGAATGTGAACGACATCACCCTCGATCAATTGTCGAAGCAAATGGAACAGAATCGCCTGGCAAAATACAATGCCATGATCCAGACCAAAGTTGTTGACCAGACGAACAAGCCCGACAAAATCATGGCAGCGGCCGACGCGATGTTGGCTAAACAGGAACAATCGGATTACGCGTACCTCGAATCGCTTCGCCTGAACGATCGTGTGCTGTATGCAACGCTGAGCCTGCAGCTTTACCAGCCGGAAACAAGTACAACTGCAATCATTTTCCGTGAAAAACCGATTGAGCCTTATGATGCAGGTATCGGTGCACGTTTGTCGCAATCGGTGTATGCCGGATGGAAAGGTTTCAGTTACCTGCTTGCCGGAATCGTTTTGCTGTGGCCTGTGTGGTTGATCGGAGCCTGCGCCTGGATCATTGTTCGCTGGCAGATGAAGAAAAGAGCGAAGGTGATTCAATAATTGAAGATTCAAAAATTCCCACATCCCTACGCGCGTGGAACCCATACACCTTGTGGTTTCACGCGCGTTTGCGTGTGCGAATGGTTTTAATCATGGAATTATTGAATATTTGAATCAACATATTCGTAATTTTGATCTGTTATTCATTCAAAATATGTCAACGACAGTGCTCACCAAAAGGGTCCACAACTTCAGCGCAGGACCAGGGATTCTTCCCCCAGAAGTGCTGAAGCAGGCAGCAGAATCCTGTATCAATTTCGATAACCTCAATCTTTCCCTTCTCGAAATTTCGCATCGCAGCAAAAACTACGAAGCAGTAATGGATGAAGTGCGTGCACTCACCAAAGAATTGCTTGGTGTTGGCGACGGCTGGCAGGTGGTCTTCCTCGGTGGCGGTGCAAGCCTCCAGTTTGGAATGGTTCCCTGCAATTTATTGCGTGAAGGCGGGACCGCTGCATACATCAACACCGGTGTGTGGGCAAGCAAAGCAATCAAAGAGGCGAAGATAATCGGCAACACGAAAGTGATTGCTTCTTCTGAAGACAAGAAATTCGCGTACATCCCGAAAGGATATGAAATTCCTTCTGACGCCGATTATCTCCATGTTACTTCGAACAACACGATATACGGAACGCAAATGAAATCGTTCCCGAAATCACCGATCCCGTTGGTGTGCGATATGTCGTCCGACATTTTCAGCAAACCCGTTGACGGAAATCAATTTGCATTGATCTACGCAGGTGCACAGAAAAATATGGGCCCTGCAGGTACAACGATGGTCGCCGTACGCGAGGATATTCTCGGAAAAACCGGGAGAAAAATGTTGTCGATGCTCGATTACCAGGTGCATATCAAAGGCGGTTCCATGTACAACACGCCTCCCGTATTCCCGATTTACGTGGTGTTGCTCACACTGCGCTGGCTCAAAGAAAACGGCGGACTTTCCTGGATCGGAAAAGTGAACGACGAAAAAGCGTCAACACTTTACACAGAAGTTGACCGGAACACGCTCTTCACCGGAACCGTTATTGACAAAGCAGACCGTTCGAACATGAACGCCTGTTTCGTGATGACCCGGCCGGAACTCGAACCGGAATTTGACAAGCTCTGGAAAGAAGCTGGAATCTCCGGCATACGCGGTCACCGCGATGTGGGTGGGTACCGCGCCTCGATGTACAATGCACTGCCACTTGAAAGCGTGAAAACGCTGGTAGATGTGATGCAGGAGTTTGAGAAGAAATTCGCTTAAATTTAACCACAGAGATCACGGAGGAATGTCACAGAGTTACACTGAGATTCTCATACTACTCAGTGAAAAACATTCAGTGCCTCTCTGTGGTTAATTTTTTAAACGCTTATGTCAAAAAAAATTCTCGCCAACGACGGCATTGATGCTTCCGGAAAAGCGCTTCTTGAAAAAGCCGGCTTCACTGTGGTTACCGATAAAGTTCCGCAGAACAAACTCCAGGAAGTCTTGAACGCCGACAACTATGTTGCGATCACGGTGCGTTCGGCAACCCAGGTACGCAAGGACCTTATCGACGCCTGTCCCGGAATCAAAGCTATTGCGCGTGGTGGTGTTGGAATGGACAACATCGATGTTGACTACGCCAAAAGCAAAGGCATTGACGTGATCAATACACCCGCGGCCTCTTCGCATTCGGTGGCAGAACTCGTTTTCGCTCATTTGTTTGGCGCCGTTCGTTTTTTGTACGACTCCAACCGGCAAATGCCCACACACGGTCACACGGAATTTGAATCGCTGAAAAAGAAATACGCGAAAGGCATCGAGCTCAAAGGAAAAACGCTGGGCATTGTTGGATTCGGAAGGATCGGACAAGCCGTTGCGCGCATTGGTCTTGGACTTGGCATGCACATCAAAGCACACGATCCGTATATCCAGGCGGCGCTGATCAATCTCGACATTCAAGGTGTGAAAGAACCGGTGCGTGTAAATATTCACACGATCCAGCTGGAACAGGTGCTCGAGCAATCGGATTTCATCACCATGCACGTTCCCGGTGGAGACCTCATCACTTCCAAAGAAATTGCGACGATGAAAAAAGGAGTGATCCTCGTGAACGCTTCCCGTGGCGGCGTAATTGACGAACGGAGTTTGCTGGATGGATTGAACACCGGAAAAATTGCGCACGCCTGTCTCGACGTTTTCACCGGCGAACCGAAACCTTCTGAAGCGTTGCTTCGTCACCCGAAAATTTCGATGACACCACACATTGGTGCCGCCACCGAAGAAGCGCAGGAACGCATCGGGCTTGAGCTCGCGGAGAAACTAATCGCTACCTTGTCCTAATGCGGCACATCAAATACACCACGGCGATAATCGCTTTGCGATTGTTTTTTTTGAATGGTACACGGAATGCGCGGAACGCACAGAACTTCACGGAAGCACTGAATCGGATTCTGTGTGCTTCGGTGTATTCAGTGTTTTCTGCGTACCATTTTTATTTTAATTGCGCAGCGATTCTCTGCGTGCGTTGTGTCAAATTATAAACGATGGCGACGATCATTCCATTCAAAGGCATCCGTCCTACACGCGACAAAGTCCAGCTTGTTGCTTCGCGTTCCGTAGACAACTATGGCAAAACCGATCTGAATGAGAAACTACGCACGAACCCGTTTTCATTCCTGCATGTTATTCACCCCGATTTTAAAGACGGAAAACGGACCAAGCCCGGTTCGGCTGAACGCCTTAAAAAAATACGTTCACAATACGACAAGTTTGTTGCTGAAGGAATTTTTTACCGCGACGAACAAGCCTGCTACTATGTTTACCAGCAGCAGAAACTCGGCAATACATACACCGGAATTATCGCGTGTACGAGTATTGACGATTACGTGAACGGCGCAATTAAAATACACGAGCAAACACTCACAGACCGCGAACGGAAACTGAAAGAATACCTGGACGTTTGCCAGTTTAATGCCGAGCCTGTTCTTTTTTGCTATCCCGATCACGCAGGAATTGAAAAAATTATTGCGGCGAAAACTTCGGAACGCGAAGAATATGATTTCACGACAACCGATCGCGTACACCACAAGCTCTGGGTGATTTCCAGCGAAAGTGAAGTGAACGCACTTCGCAGGCATTTCGAAAGTATTCCGGCGGTGTATATTGCCGATGGCCATCACCGTTCTGCATCCTCTGCCCTGCTCGGCCAATCGATGCGTGAACAACACCCTGATTACACAGGAGAAGAGCCCTGGAATTTTTACCTCGGCGTATTTTTTCCGGAAACCCAATTGAAAATTTACGATTTCAATCGCGTGGTGAAAGACCTGAACGGGTTGAGCGAAGAAGAATTTCTCGCACAGTTGCAAAAGGACTTTGAAATTATCCCACACGGAGCAACTGTTTTTCGTCCGGGAGAAAAGCACGTTTTCAGCATGTACCTGAACGGTCAATGGTTTGAACTGAAACTGAAAAATGGCCGTGCACAGGACCACGAACCTGTGGGCACGCTGGATGCGTATTTGCTTACTCAACACATTCTTTCACCGATCCTGGGCATTCACGATCTCAAAACAGATCCGCGCATTGGCTTTGTTTCCGGAATCAAAGGCGCTGAAGAATTGAAGAACCAGGTAGACAACTGGAAATTCAAAGTGGCGTTTGGGTTGTATCCTGTTCAGATGGAAGAACTCAAACACATTGC
This sequence comes from Bacteroidia bacterium, assembly GCA_035489505.1. Taxonomy (GTDB): domain Bacteria; phylum Bacteroidota; class Bacteroidia; order Palsa-965; family Palsa-965. The sequence continues at coordinate 5,677 of DATHKF010000167.1, forward strand.
CGATACGAATTCGATTATGCCGCCCAAGACAACGTGGGTGGAGCCGAAGATGCGTAGCGGGCTCGTCATTTATTCGCTGAACGATTGAAAAATTTGCCACGAAGTCACTAAGAAGCAAAGGTGCACAAAGGTTTAAAGAATTAATTACTTAGCGTGGCTTAGTGTCTTTGTGCCTTCGTGGCAATAACTTTACACCTTCATGTCCTCTATCAGCGAAAATATCTCTCTCATAAAAAGCCGTCTCCCGGAACACGTCACGCTGATCGCAGTCAGTAAAACGAAATCCAACGAAGAAATCCTGGAAGCCTATCGTGCCGGCCAGCGCGACTTCGGTGAAAACCGGGTGCAGGAGCTCGTTCCGAAATACGAAGCATTGCCTAAAGATATCCGCTGGCACCTCATCGGGCATTTGCAAACCAACAAGGTAAAATACGTTGCGCCGTTTGTTTACATGATTCATTCCATCGACAGCGAAAAGCTTCTCGAGGAAGTGAATAAACAGGCGGCAAAATGCAACCGGATAATTCCGGTCCTGCTGCAGGTATTCATTGCCAAAGAAGAAACCAAGTTTGGATTTTCGGAAGAAGAACTAACCGCGGTTATGGAAAAAATCGACCGGGGCACTTTTTCGAACATCAGCTTATCGGGTTTAATGGGCATGGCGTCCAACACGGAGCATGTGGAACAGGTACGTGCGGAGTTCAGTGGTTTGAAACAACTTTTGACCGTACTCCAAACCCGAAACCCGGAACTCACAACTCTTTCGACCGGCATGAGCAGCGACTGGCCCATCGCCGTTGAAGAAGGTTCTACCATGATCCGTTTGGGGAGCAGCATTTTCGGCAGCCGATAGACGCAAAGCGTAACACCCTTGCGCCCTTGACGTCCTTGCGGTAATTCCATAAAGCTTTGCGTTTTTACTCTGTGTGCTTTGCGCCTTTGCGTCTATTGACCTAATTTTGCCCAATGAGCCAGAAGGACGAAGAGAAAAACATTCCCGCCCCGGTATTTAAGTTCGGGGAAAATTTCAGCAGTGCCTATTTCGGTAAGTTGTCCGACGCAGATTCGGCAGAAGGAAATAGTGTTTCCGACCAGAAACTGATCAGCAACTTTATCGGGCTCCTGGTTGATCCAACCAACCGTGAATTAAAAGCAGAAGTCCTTAATATTCTGCGCAATGCAAAGGCTCAGCAGTTTCTTGTTGACCTGATTGGCCTCAAGCAATACGAGAAGCATCGAAAGGAACTCATCATGGCCTGCTGGGAGTCGGGCATGAACTTCTCAAAGCATCTGATTTTCTTCGCAGAGTTAGGGGCAAATTGTGAATATCCTGAAGCAATCGAAGCGTTAACGGTAATCGATGAAATGCACGATTTTACCGATATCCGGGAGTGCGAAATGGCCGTAAAAGTGCTTAGTTCAGAATATTTAAGTCCTGACAGACAACTTCTTAACAAAAACACGGTCACTTATCTCCGATCTTTTTTGGCCTAAGACCAATCGACCAGTTTCATCGAAAATCGGGTGTAATTTGTCCGGTATTTGTCCGGATAGTTATCAAAAAAACTATGACCGGTGGTCTGATTTCCTACATTTGCGATTCATAGAATACATTTATTAACACTCCCATAACACACCTACTCCCAAAACACACACTCCCAAAACACACTTACCAATTTTAAAACACTATGAAAAATAACTACGCAAATTATCTGCGTTACGTGACGCTATTCTTCGTGTTGTGTTTGTCTTCGGGCTTATTCGCCCAGACGACCGTAACGATTCAGGCTACTGGTAGCGCAGGATCGTTTAACACAGGTTCAGTAAACGCCGCAGGTACTAAGAACGATGGTGACATGATCACAATTAACCAAACCGCTAACCGCGGTTGGGCAGAATTTGATCTGAGCTCCATTCCAGCTAACGCAGTTGTATCTGCTGTAACCGCAAACTTTACTACTTACTCAAGTGTATTAAGTACTGCGATCAACAACCTCTATGGTTTCACCGGCGATCCTGCCGTGATTCCAGGCGCAACGTTATATACGAATTGCGGTCAGGGTACATCATTCAATGCAACGTCATGGACTGCAAATGCCCTGCAAACAAAAGTGCTGAACGCAACCGGTATCGCATTCGTTGATGCCAATTGCGGAGCCAGCATGTGCCTGGGTTATGTACGTGGAAGTACGAATACATATAACATTGCCGGATACGGCAACGTGAATGGCCCGCGTCCTGAACTGGTAATTACGTACACCGTTCCTACTCCTTGCAGCGGTATGCCAAATCCGGGTACTGCTACTATTACTTCCAGCGCCGGCTGTCCAAACGTAAGCTTTAACCTGGGAGCGACTGGTGTTAGCGCCGACAGCGGAATCACTTATCAGTGGCAATCCGGACCTACTGCAGCTGGTCCATGGAGCAATATTATTGGTGCAACCACTGTAGGGTATACAACCAGTACTTCAACTACTACCTTCTACCAGTTGGTAACCACCTGCGGTGTATCCGGACTGAGCAATACCAGCAGCATTGTTTCTTATACGGTATCTAATCCAGGACCTTGTCTGTGTTCTGCTTATACTATCGTGTCCGCATCAAATACAGCAGATGAGGATATGGGCAATGTCACGGTTGGTACAATGAACAATACGACCACCTGCGCCAGCCTTGCGCCGGGAGCGGGTACTATCCAGAACCGGTATAGCAATTATGCAGGTTCTGTT
>DATHKF010000168.1:0-18696 GCA_035489505.1 Bacteroidia bacterium
TGTGTTGGTATTGCGGTAGACACGTACGCACCTAATTTTCCTCCTACGAAGCCTGAATTATCGGCCAGACTTGTCCAAAAACTTATCCGGTAGATTTGTCCGGCGACCAAGGGAGTATTAAAACGGCCGGTTATATATTCGTGCCATTCGCATACCTGATTGGATGTTGCAGTGGTGTAGGTAATGATTCCGGCATAAGAATTTCCGGTACGCGGGGATTCATAACCCGCTATGTTGTTTGGCACGTCATAACTTAAACTTGTGTTATTGTTGAAATAATCAGAAGTACCCGTAGTGGAACCTCCAGCATTTCCCCAACAGTAAATCTTATTAATCTGACTGGCATTATTTGGGTCTGACGAGCAATTTTCGAAACTATTATTGCATACAAGATCGCATGTCGTAGGATAGCAATTGCTGCATGTCACGCTGGAAATACTGCCAATGACGGCTAAACCATACAACGCGACTGATGTCCCACTTTTCTCAATCTTGATGTAGTACGTCGAAGAAACGGTTAGCGAGGTGTAGTCGATAACATATCCGAACGTCTCAAATTTGGACGTGTCCCGTAACACAAGACCAGCGCAGTTACCCGAATACAACTTTATGGACGAATAACAAGGCAAGGAGTTTACCATCAACTGGATCTGACCGTCTCCACGCGTAGCGGTAAACGTGTACCAGACAACAGCGTCAGAGCCTGTTAGTGAGTTGTTATTGTAGCTATCCGTTATCGAAATAGCCGTAGCGCATGTGGTCCCGGTTTGGGCAGTTAGGCGTGGCATGATCAGCGTCATACAACACGCAAATAGTAAGAGCAAACGGGGTACTTCTTTGTGCGTTTTTTTCATTTGGAAAAGGGTTAGATTTAATTAATTTATTTCGGTTTGGTCAATAGAATTTCTTCGTCGCCGGAGCGTCGTTTTTTTATTTCAATAAATCGTGTGATCGTCCCCCTACACCTTCGCCATTACCCTACACATAGATCACCGAACAGAATCCAGACTAACGAGGGAACGGGCATCAGTCAATCATATCTGTTTACTCAAGACGCATCATTTGATGATAAGCGTCCCATAAAAAAACATAAAGGATGTACGAGGAATGAAACGCAAGCTAGTCCATCCTGATATGCAATCAATTAAATACTTGTTATTGTGTCATTACTGTTTGTATCTGGTCACATTTTCCATGGAACTGCGCGGGTTTTGTCTTTTCACTCAGCCTATCAAACTCCAATTTCACACCTGCAACAGACATACTAGTTTTTATTTATAACAACTCCATCCATATAGTCAATAACCCAAAAATAGATTCATTGCAGGAATAAAAACTAACCGTATACGGTTAGAGCCTGAGAGTTCCGGAAAATTAAGTGCTATCATTTTCTCCAATTTCATGCATTCAATAAAGCTAAAAAATATTCTAATATATAGTGTACAAAATATAGGAGTACCATAAACAATACAGGTTCGGGAGTTTTACCTCATGGAAAAGACCGAAAAGCTCCCTGAACTGGTCATTATTGGCAACAAGCTAAAACAGGTGCGAAAGGAGAAAGGCTTCAAAAATTATGAGCACATTGCCTTTGAATTGGGCATGAGCAGAAGCGCATATTGGCGGTTGGAGTCGGGAGAGAACTTCAGCCTTAAAACACTTATTAAAGTGTGCAAATTCATGGACATGACTCTTGAACAATTTTTTACCGGAATTGATGTGCCAAGAACGAGCAAAAAAAAGAAAAAGTGACAATCAGACCAGAAATCGCACTTCAGACTCTCCATTTCCTCTCAGAATATCAGCAACCCCATCCCTCATTAATTCCCCCATATCGTTGTCAGAACCGCTAATTCTCACGAACTTTGGCGCAACCCGTATGATTCCATTATCCATTCTACCTACGTTACGTACCGCTTCTGTTTCTTACAAAGCAGAAGAAGCTGTTCTTGATATCAGCGGAATTTCCATTCCCGAAAATGCCGATACATTTTTCCAACCGGTGTACGATTGGCTCGAAGCCATGACGAAAACCCACAAAGGAAAAATTACCGTGCGTATCAACCTCACTTACTTCAACACGTCATCTGTTCGTCACCTGCTCATTATCATCAAATCGCTGATCGCTGCCTACAGCGATACGCTGGTGGTAGAATGGGTGTACGAAGAAGACGATGAAGAGATCAAAGAAAGAGGAGAACAGCTTTCCGAAGTCGTGCGGTTTCCGTTTGTCTTCCTGACCGAAGCCTGATTGCTTTTCAGACGCGTTCCATCTGAACAAAATTAACCACAGAGTTTACAGAAGTATTTCACAGAGGCTCACTGAGTCTGTTGCCCAGTGAGCCTCTGTGAAATACTCTCAATCTTCTCTGTGGTAAAAAGTAAAAAATCGCGAAGCGATTTACCTCTGTTCGCCTTGCAAGACGTCAATCATTTTTCCGGCGAGTACTTCCGCAATTTTGCGGTGACTTTCTATGGTCCACCCGGCTACGTGCGGCGATAAAATCACGCGATCAGAATCACGCAGCTCCTGGAATGGTTTCGGGAAAGCCTGTGCATTCAGTTGTTCGAATGAAACAGCTTCGTATTCGAGCACATCGAGACCGGCGCCCAGCACTTTTCCATTCTTCAATGCGGTAACGAGCGTAGCTGTATCGAGCACTTTCCCGCGGGAAGTATTGAGCAGCCAGATCGGTTTTTCAAATCCGCGGAGAAACGATTCATTCACCATGAACTGTGTTTCATCCGTGAGCGGAATGTGCAAACTCAATACATCGGCCTGGGCGTAAATTTCTTCCAGCGAAGATTCTTTCACGTATTCGCTCCCAAAACCGGTTTTGTATTTGTCGTAAGCCAAAATGGTTACATCAAAACCGCGCAGCACTTTTGCAAATGCACTGCCCATGTTTCCGTAACCAATAATTCCAACGGTCTTTTCCGTGAGTTCTGTGCCGCGGTTTTCCTCGCGCTTCCACGTACCGTTACGGACTTCACCATCGGCGCGGAGAAAATTATTCAGCAAGGCAAGCAGCATGCCCAATGCATGTTCCGCAACCGCCACGCGATTTCCTTCCGGTGCATGCACACAACGAATGCCTTTGGATTGCGCGTAGTCTGCGTCAATGTTTTCCATTCCTGCACCGGCGCGGCCAATGCATTCCAGGCTTGTTCCTGCATCAAGAAATTGCTGATCGATCCGGAAACGGCTGCGGATAACAACGCCCTGGTATGCCGGAAGTTTTTTCTCTATCTCTTCTTTCGGCGATGAATAATCTTCATCGCATTCGAATCCTTTGGCACGCAACATTTCCAGCATGGATGGATGATTCGAATCGAGAAAGAGAATTTTTTTAGCCATCATCAGAGCAGTATGCCTTTCAGCAGTGACATTGCAATCGTGAAATAGATCACCAGCCCGGTTACGTCTACTAACGTAGCCACAAATGGCGTTGAAGAAACTGCAGGATCAAGTCCGAGGCGTTTCAGTACCAACGGAAGTAATGCGCCCATCAAACATCCCCACAAAACAATTGACGTCAATGTGATTCCAACCGTGAGACCGATCAGCACCCAATGCGGACCGTAGTCCTGCACAAAGTTCGACCAGATGGCGACACGCATGAATCCAAGCAAACCCAATACGAGACCCAGCACGAGTCCCGATTTAAATTCCCGGTTGAGGATCCGCACCCAGTCACGGATCGTGATTTCCCCGAGCGCCAGTGCACGGATCACAAGCGTAGATGCCTGTGAACCGGAATTTCCTCCGCTGGAAATAATGAGTGGAATAAATATCGCGAGGATCACCGCTTTCGCAATCTGATCTTCGTAGAAACTCATGGCCGTAGCCGTCAATGTTTCTCCAATGAAAAGTACGATGAGCCAACCGACGCGTTTTTTAACGAGTTGCCAGAACGGTGTATTCATGTACGTGTCTTCGAGTGCCTGTACGCCACCCATCTTCTGTACGTCTTCCGTATTTTCTTCACGCATCACGTCAACCACGTCGTCAACAGTAATGCGTCCGACCAAACGGTTCAACGAGTCTACAACCGGGATCACCACCAGGTCATACTTATCCATGATTTTGGCAACTTCTTCTGCCGGTGTATTTGTTCTTGCAGAAACAATACTCGGGTTGTACACATCGGTGATGGGTGTACGCAAAGGTTTTGTGAGCAGGTTCTTCAGTGAAAGAAGTCCGACGAGTTTTTCATCGTCGTCGACCACGTAAATGGTGTAGATGTTCTCAACACCTTCCGCCTGTTTCCGGATTTCGCGAACACATTCCCAAACATTTTTCGATGAATGAACTTTCACAAGTTCTTTCGCCATGAGACCACCGGCCGTGTCGGGATCGTAATTGAGCAGGTCCACGATATCGCTCGCCTGTTCCATATCTTCCACGTGCGAGAGGACTTCGTCCTGCTGCTCATCGGAAAGTTCTGCGAGTACGTCAGCAGCATCATCCGTCGCGAGGTTATCGATAATGTGATCGGCAATCTGCTGCGACGAGAGCCGCGAAAGAATCATTTCGCGTTTATCGTCGTCGAGCAAAAGGATTGCTTCTGCTGCTAATTCTTCCGGAAGTATCTGGTAGGCTTTTACGGCTTCTTCGTCCTCGAGAAGGTTGAGGATTTCCGCTGCATCGGCCGGGTGTAAGTCGTCTAGTTTATGGAGAATAAACTCCCTGTCGCCAGCCTCAATGGCCTGACGAAGTTCATCCAGGAATGTATCGGTGATCTGGATCGACATAACGGAGGATTGTCCATGGTTTGGGTAATGCGGGGCAAAGGTAAGGGATTTTATCAGAGAGGGAGACATTCAACCCCTTCAGGGTTGAGGGCGCGTGGAGTGCGCTACCCCACCTCTTCATGGCTTCGCCATTCCGAGGTGGGGTTATTAATATTGAACCCCTTCGGGGTTCCTTATGAGTGAAGCAACGTTTAGGACTCATCGCGCGTAAAACATAACGATCAGGTTGGTTACACGTCTCGCCGCATTGAGCAGAGTTCCTCGTGCACTACGCAGAACCCTGAAGGGGTTCCCTGCAAGTGAAGCAACGTTTAGGATTCATCACGCGTAAAACATAACGATCAGGTTGGGTGCGTGTCACGCCGCATTGATCGGGTACTTCGTGCATTACGCAGAACCCTGAAGGGGTTCAATCTTAATAACCCCAGAGTACGCGGAACGCGGCCCCCCCAACCCTGAAGGGGTTGAATATCTACACCAATAAATCTCTTAAGATTTCTGCACGAGCAGCTTCGTTAATGCCACGAATTCTTCCACCGACAACTGCTCCGGCCTCATCGTAAAAACCGGGTTCTTCTCTTCGCCGGGAACGACGTTAAATGCATGTAACGAATTCCTCATCTGTTTTCTTCGCTGGTTGAATGCTGCTTTGACAACCTGTTTGAAGAAATCCGGATCGCACCCTAAATCATGCCGGTTGTTTCTACGCAAACGAATTACGGCCGACATCACATTCGGTGGTGGTGTAAATACTTTTGGATCCACCGTGAAAAGATATTCAATGTCGTACCACGCCTGGAGCAATACGCTTGTGATGCCGTAAGCTTTGCTTCCTGGTTTTTCCGCGATGCGCACAGCCACTTCCTTCTGAAACATGCCCACTACTTCGGGCACCTGGTCCTTGAATTCGAGCACACGAAAAAGAATTTCCGTAGAGATGTTGTACGGAAAATTACCGATCACCGCAGTTGGTTCACTGAAGAACTCCGTAAAATCTTTCTTCAGGAAATCGTGCGCAATAATTTTTTCGCGAAGCGCCGGGTAGTGTTCATTGAGATACGCCACCGAGTCGCGATCGATTTCCACGGCCCACAGGTTGATCTCATTTCTTTCAAGCAAATATTTCGTGAGCATACCCATGCCGGGGCCTACCTCAAGAACCTTGGTGTACTTGCCTTCCGGCTCCAGGGAATCTGCAATTTTTTTAGCGATGCTCTCGTCGGTAAGAAAATGCTGGCCGAGATGTTTTTTGGGGCGAACCCTGTTCTCCATCATAAATACTATACTTTCTCCAGCAACGTGCGGAACGCGGTGAATTTATCGGCGTACTTCTCTGTGTGTTCTTTCTGCAGGGCCGGTGCAAAATCCTTCATGTAGCGCTGAATTTCTTCAATAGACGCCGCAGTGTATTGAATCGAATAACTCACGCCCGATTGCTCATCAACCATGATGCGGAAAATATGTCCGGCGGAAAAACATCCGGTTGCAACAACTTCCGGAATGTGTGTGTTCTTCATCCAGTCCAGCCATTCGTCATGGACGGAGGAATCAATATTCACCGTTACGTTGTAAATGATCATTGCCGGAAAATTAATCTTCGGGTTTATCGCCGCGCAATATGCGGTACCGTTTCTGCGCATCAATCCGGAAAAGACTTCCGGGGTAATTGGTAATGACGTCGAGATAATACTGCTTCGCCTTCTCTTTGTCGTTGAGGTAGTAATCGTACAGCTGCGCGAGCCGGAACGTAGCGTCATCGCCTAAAACATCTGTACTGTACATCGCAATCAGCTGCTCGAGGTGCGCCGCAGCTTCTTTGTATTTCTGTTGCTTGAACGCAATGCGGTAACGCATGTAGATAATGTCATCACCCAGCGAATGCGTTGGATAAGCAGCCTGGAGTGAATCGAGATACTTGCTAGCTGCATCGAACTTATTCTGGAAAAGCATAAGATCGGCCTGCGCAAACATCATGAGCGGTTCCGGATTGCTGTCCAGCGCGAGATTGTCTGTAATGAGGATCGACAAATACATCGCATCATTGGCAATGAGTTTCGAAGGTGCTTCTTTCAGGATACTGCACTGCACCTGCGCCCAGTCGAAATCGCCGATGTAAAACGCCACTTTCGCATTCCGGAATTTCGCTTCGTTTCCGATCGGCTCCATCTTAAATGCTTTTTCCACCTGCGAATAGCGCAACGATGCTTCCCACACCTGTCCGTCGAGAAGCAATACATCTCCAAGTTCGAGTTTGCACTCCGCCTGTTTCATCGGTGTGATTCCCGGCAAGGCAATAGCTTCTTCAAGCAACGTGATCGCATCCTTGGTTTTGTGCAGGTAAAATGCCTGGAAATGCGCCATCGTTTTCATGAGTGAAATCGTCGATGGGCCTTTTCCTAATTCATCCAGCGTCGACTGCATATCCGTCTCCACGGAAAACAATTCTTCCTGCGTGTAATCGCTCGTGCTGGTTACCTGCTCGTAACGCGTGTTGACTTTTTCCGTCCGTGCGCGTTTGTAATTGTCCTTTTCCGGACCGAGTGAGATCACGTAATCGTAAGCATCATTGGCAACGGCGTACTGCCGGTTTGCGCGAGCAGTTTCCGCCAGATCCATGATCTGCCATCCTTCAAAATTGTTGCGCCGGTCAACCGCTTTTGCCTGGATGAGTGCCATCGCAAAATTATCCTCCTGCATGTAATACCACATGAGCATTTCATTCCAGATGGTTTTGTCCGGGAACTTTTGCGAACGCTTGATCAGTTCCGTACGAAGGTTCGGAGAAATTTTATTGTCGATATCCGCATCGAGCTGAACCTGCAGCAAATCCTGGACCTGCTTTTTGTATCCATCGGAGATTTCCAGCAAATCGAGATACTCCGTGATCATCATCGTCCAGTCTTTCTTGAACGCGTACACTTCGGCCAGCTCGGTGTTAAACGTATACACACCTTTGAGTTCCTTGCGGCCTTTCTTCAGCGCATCAATGGCATAATCGGTTTCATTGATCGCGAGGAACGCTTCAGAAATTTCAATGACGTGTTTCGTGCTTGTAGAATTGCTGATGCCGTCGACAGCACCTTTGAATTCCTTCTTCGCTTTTTCCTCGTCGCCATCTGCACGGTACACGCGGCCGAGATCGATCTTAAAACGCAGGTCCCATTCTGCTTTGGCCTGTTGTTTCTTAACGGTCTTCTCTGCCTTCTTGAAATTTTTCGTGAAGATCAGGCAGTTGAGATAGTAACTGTAATAAAGCGTAATGGGATTTTTGTTGTACAGCTTTTCGTAGTACACCACAGCTTTGTCGTACTCGCCCGCCTGGTAATATTGTGCAGCCAGTTGCTCATCCGGAGATAGCGGCGCCATAGTTGTATCCTGCGCATTCAGTTTGAACTGAATGAGCAAAAGGAACAACGTACATATACCGGCTATCCTGAGCATTGGGTTATTTATTCTGTGAAGCCGCGAGCTTGACGCTGATGTCCTGCACAAACGCGTTGACTTTCGGAACAAGCGTATCGTATGCTTCGCGTGTTTCCTGTTTTTTCTTTACCTGTGCCTGTGCAAACGCGTGCATCTCACCAACCTGGTCGCTTTCACTTTTCACGCTTGCCTTGGCATCAATTCCTTCAGCCAGTGAATTGTTCTTCAGATCGTGCGCAAGATTATCCAGGCTCACATTGGCTGAGTCAATTGCTTTATCCACACGTTCAAAGTCTTCTTTCATTTGCTTGAAATACTTGCCTGTCTGCCGGTATTCCGTCAATAACAGTGCCGTATTGAAATCCAGCGTGTCCTTCAGTTTATTCACGTTAAACTGAATGAACTTGCTGTTGTTGCCGATTTCCTCCGCCTTCTTCCCGACATCGGCCGGGTCCAGCGATTCAATGATCGAATCGGTGGCGACCAGCACTTTTTTCAGGCTGTCGATCGTTGCGAGTTCCTGCGAGTAATCGTCTCCCTTACAAGTTACGAGAAGTGATCCGATTGCGACTACGAAAATGAGATGCTTGTTCATTGGAAAATCCACAATTAACTTATTTTATCAAAACCAGTGTAAGGACGCAGCACTTCAGGAATGATAATTCCATCAGCCGTCTGATTGTTTTCGAGCAACGCAGCAACGATCCGCGGTAAAGCAAGCGCCGATCCGTTCAGCGTGTGTGCGATCTGCGGTTTTCCATCACCTTCACGGTAACGCAATTTCAACCGGTTAGCCTGGAACGTTTCGAAGTTCGACACAGAACTTACCTCGAGCCATTTCTGTTGCGCGGCAGAAAAAACTTCCATGTCGTAGGTTTGCGCTGAGCCGAAACTCATATCGCCGCCACACAAGAGCAACGTGCGGAAAGGTAACCCAAGTTCTTTCAAAAGACCCGCAACGTATTCGCGCATTTCTTCGAGCACTTCGTAAGATTTTGACGGATGTGCAACCTGCACGATTTCCACTTTATCGAATTGATGCAGGCGGTTCAGTCCGCGTACATCTTTTCCATAAGAACCGGCTTCGCGACGGAAGCAGGGCGTGTACCCGCAGTTTTTGATTGGAAGGTCTTCACCTTTCACAATTACGTCGCGGTAAATATTGGTGATCGGAACTTCGGCTGTCGGAATAAGATACAGGTCATCAATCTGAACATGATACATCTGACCTTCTTTATCCGGAAGCTGTCCTGTTCCGAAACCGGAATCTTTATTCACCAGGATTGGCGGTTGTACTTCGAGATAACCAGCCGCAGTGGCTTTGTCGAGAAAATAATTGATCAAAGCGCGCTGAAGGCGTGCACCTTTTCCTTTGTACACCGGAAAACCTGCGCCGGCTAATTTCACGCCCAGTTCAAAATCAATGAGATCGTATTTCGCGGCAAGGTCCCAATGCGGAACAGCGCCATCGTACAGTTTCGGAACTTCTCCGTGTGCAAAAACTTCTTTGTTCTCTGCCGGAGTTTTTCCTTCGGGCACGGCTTCATTCGGAAGATTCGGAACCTGCACGAGAAGATTGAATTGTTCTTCTTCAAATTTCGTGAGGACGTCCTGCAGTTTCTTCTCCGATTCTTTCAGCGCGACGCTTTTGTTTTTCACTTCATCAGCTTCCGCTTTCTTTCCGGCCTTCATCAGTTCGCCCACTTGTCGTGCAAGCGTATTTGATTCTGCTTTGATCGATTCGAGTTCAGTCAGTGTTTTGCGGCGCTCCAAATCGAGGCGTGCAATTTCATTGATAAACGTTGGTCCATCGAAGTTCTTTTTCGCCAAACGGCGAATGACTTCTTCTTTTTGATCGCGGATGAGTTGTAGCTGGAGCATATACCTGTATTCGAGGCGGTAAAATTACACAAATACGGGGCTGGATTTGGGTGGGAAGGTGCAAAATCATTGCAAATCCAGAATAGACGAAATCAGGTTGCGGTTCAGTTTGATTATTGAGGTTTCTGAAAACCGCTTAAGCGGTTGAAGGTCTATTGGTTTTCATTGCCGGGGGCTTAAGCCCCCGGCAATGAAAACCACCTCATATGCTTAACGGTTTTAACCGTTTCGAATCCGTGAGCCTACCATACCTCACACCAAAAACTCCAGCGCCGGAAATTTTCCTTTCACCGTTGCTTTCTCCGCATCATTCAGCATCCGAAAACCGGAAAACTCGAATCCCGGCGCAACCGTGCAACCACAGAGTGTGTACTCGTCTGATGTCCGCGATGCCTGCCACCAGCCTGCCGGTACTACGTGCACAGGTTTCACGCCGTCGCGGTGATACGTGCCCAGTGAAATTTTCTCGACTTTCGAAAAATCGGGTGGCATGATGTAGAGCTCCAGCGGCTGACCTTCGTAGAAATGCCAGGCTTCATCGGCATCGACCACGTGCCAGCGGCTGACCTGCCCGTAAGCGAGGAGAAAATAAATGGAAGTCGATGCCGTGCGCGGTTTCCCCGCATGCTGGACCTGCGTTTTCGAACGATGGATCTCGCTGTAATAACCACCTTCAGGGTGCGGCTTGAGGTCCAGTTTTTTTATCAGCACTTCACTGCGGTGTGTCTGCGATTCGAGAAAGTTGATATACCCGCACTCACCAAGTAACCGTTCCACTTCTGCCGTGGTCATGTGCTGGTTCTTCGCGTTCAGCAAAGCCTGCACAAGCGCCTTCAGTGCCGACTGGTATCCTTCGACATTTTGCAGAAGGGCTGCACTGGATTCCACTTCGGAATCAACGAAAAAATCGGTGTCCTCCACCGATGAACGTTCTTCCGGCGGGGTTACTGCACGCAGGTGCTTCCATATTTTTTTCATTTCCATGAGGAGCGTATGGTCAATCGGGTCGTGACCGGGATTCTCCCGCACCGGGTCAGTGGGCTTTCCCTGTTCGGTGAGTTCGGTAAACAATGCCCGCTCACCGGCGGCGCGTGCCGATGCTACTTTCTGGAGCGTGATCATGAAATACGGACAGTGCTTTTTTTCAGCAGCGGTCAGCTTGTCGAACAATTCCCGCTGATGCGAAAAAAGAAGAATGGCCTTGTACAGGTTTTCATGTTCATTGAACGGTATCCCGCCCGATTGACCCTGGAGCGCCAGTTCACTGCGTGGGTCCAGTGCACATCCTTCTTTGTAACTAAGGACGACGCGCGCGCATTCGCGGTACGCGGTGCGCAATTGAAGAAGAGTTGGGTTCATACCGGCAAGATAATAACGAATCGGAAACAGTACCCGGCCGGTTTCAAAAGAAAACACCCGCCTCTTATGCAGAGACGGGTGCTTTAAATTTTGAAGTGTGTTTCGCTTAGTCCAGGTTAACGGTTTCAACGGAAACATACGAACGGTCATCGCGCTTCTTTGTGAATTTCACGATACCGTCAGTCAGTGCAAACAGTGTATGGTCTTTGCCCATACCCACGTTTGGTCCCGGGAAATGACGTGTTCCACGCTGGCGAACAATGATGTTGCCTGCGATCGCAGCCTGTCCGCCGTAGATCTTGATACCAAGACGTTTCGCTTCCGATTCGCGGCCGTTCTTTACTTTACCTTCACCTTTTTTATGTGCCATTTGCTTATGGTGTTGTTACCGGTTTGCCAGGTTCAGCGGAGCCAAAGCCTGTCGAACGATAGTTGGTTAGTCTTCTTTTTTCTTAGTCGTTTTCTTTGCTGCTGCTTTCTTAGGAGCCGCTGCTTTTTTCGGAGCCTTCTTTGGTTTCTCCTCCACTACTTCTTCTACCTCTTCCGCTTCTTCTTCAGCAGATTCAGCATAAACTTTCTTCGTGTCCTTGCGACGTGAACGTTCTTTCAATTCGAGAATTGAAGCAACTTCAAGTTTCGCATCTTCAGCGCTGAGTTTTTCACCTTTTCCAAGAATGTTCTGGATAAGGAGTTCAGTCAGCTTCTGACGGTGACCGTTCAGTTTCTGGTAGCCTTTGCGGCGTTTCTTTTTGAAGACGATCACTTTGTCGCCCTGCAGGTGCGCAACAACTTTTGCTGCTACGCGTGCCCCGTCGATAACGGGACTACCAACGGTAATATTACCGTCGTTGTCAATGAGAAGGACTTTTTCGAACTCTACGTTCTCTCCTTCATTAGCCTCGAGGCGGTGCACAAAAACACGTTGTTTTTTTGCCACTTTGTACTGGAGCCCGGCTATTTCTACGATTGCGTACATGGTTAATTATTTAATTGTTTTATCCCTTCAGGAGTCCTTAGAACTCCTTAAAAAGGGATGCGAAGATAATAAGTTTTCCTGTACTGCCAGTGAAAAATGACCATTTTCTTTCGGGAGAGAACGGGCAATGTGGCGAATTTGGGCTAAAAACAAGGTCGAAAGGGTCTTAACCCTGCAAAGGATTAAGCCTTTTCAGGGTTAGGACCCTCGTCACTATTTCCGCGGAGTGGTTTTCGTCCAGAGGTAAACCACCTTCTTCGTTTTCCGGTCCACGTTAACCGTATACAGCGTCTGGGTATCATCCGTCCCGCAATCGTAATTCGCGCTGAACAATTCCAGGTTGGGATCGTCTTCACCATTTGCAAGGCGGAAACCTGCCAGGTCGGTCTTGATCGTTTTGCCCGTGTACACTGAATCGTTGTACGCCATTATCGCGTAAATCTGCCCGAGCTGGTCATCCGGCAGGTAATCATCGTCCTTCAGCTCCCGCATTTTTGCGGTGTCCTGGTCGATCATGGCCTGAACCATTTCATCGGTCACTTTTTGATACTGGCTCACTTTATCGAGATCGGGCAGTGGAAATGTGTACGTCTGCGATTCACCGTTACTGAGCGTTGCAATAACCTGCAAATGCGTTTCGTCCTTAAAATCTTCGCGCGATAAGCTGGTGTAAAAATCCCAGGCCACTTTGGTCACGCGCTGTTCGAGGTCGAGCAGATCAATCTTCGAATCAATGCCGGAAAACGTGAGCGTAGTCATGCTCCGGTGTACACCGTTATTTGTTTCTGTGGACGTTCCCACAATTACGTTTTTAGCGCCAAGTTCCGGAAGTGCGGCTTCCGCTGTATCCATTTTGCGCTTAAACGCTTCTGTACAGGAAGTAAATGTGAATGCCGTTGCAACCAGCAACAGCAAAACAATCGGGTTTGTTTTCGTTTTCATCAGGAGATATGTTTAAGAATCATTTGTTCCACTTCGGGTGTGTCCCACTTTTCTTCGATGCCCGGAACTGCGGCCATCACTTTTTTCATGATCGCGTCCTGCACGTTTCCTTTTTCGAGTGCGTACGAATAACGGATGTCTGGACGGTAAGTGACCATCGTGTATTGCGGCACCCATTTATCCGGGTGCTTTTCGCTGAACCAGGCTTCGATCTTTTTCTGCAAAAGAAATTTCGGGTCAGCTGTTTTATCACGCATCTCGGTGAAATTTCCGAGTGCAAGATCAGCTACCGCATCGCCATCGGGTTTGCGCAGCGACTGGTATTCTTCAAATATATTGTGCCAGTTTTCGTCGTGCTTGTCGATGAGCCCATTCAGCACCACGCAATCTTCGAAGCCGCAATTCATGCCCTGTCCGTAAAAAGGAACAATGGCGTGTGCCGCATCGCCGATGAGCGCAAGTTTATCATCGAACGTCCACGGGGAACATTTTACGGTTACGAGCGACGCCGTTGGATTGGCCATGTAATCGTCGATCAGCGTAGGCATGAGCGGAACAGCATCCGGGAAAACGCGGTTGAAAAACTCAACGACGTCTTCGCGCGTTTTGAGTTTTGCAAAAGAATTTTCTCCTTCGAAAGGCATGAACAAAGTACACGTGAATGTGCCATCGATATTCGGCAGCGCAATCATCATGAAACTTTTTCGTGGCCAGATGTGCAAAGCATTTTTCTCGATGAGAAATTCGCCATTCGGTCCGGCGGGGATATGAAGTTCTTTGTATCCGTGCTCAATGTACGATTGCTGGTATGCGAAACGGTCGTGACCAAGCATAGCACTCAGTCGCGCCGCAGAAAACGCGCCGTCTGATCCGAAGATGAGATCGGAATTCACTGTGCTTTCGGTCTGCGATGCTTCGTTGATGAAGGTTGATTTACCCGCGCGCGAATCGACCGTCGTACATCTTTCTTCAAAATTGATTTTCACATTCGGCATCGACTCTGCAAGATCCATCAACATCATATTAATGCCTGCCCGCGAAACGGAATTGATCGCCTGTCCTGCTTTTCCATACGGTTGAAATCCGGTTGTTCCGTCGGGGTGATGCAGAAAACGTCCGTACATCGGAATCGCAATCTTCCTGATCTCATCGGCAATGCCCACACCTTCGAGTCCGCGGAAACCACGATCGCTCAACGCAAGGTTGATGGATTTCCCTGCACTCATTTTGTTTTTGCGCATATCGGCGCGGCGTTCAAACACATTTACGTTGTAACCGCGCTTCGCGAGATAGATGGAAAGCAGTGAACCTACAAGACCGGCACCGATGACTGAAACAGTCTTACTCATATTCAGTTTAATTCTGTTTGACAAAGAAAACCAATTCTGACCGAACAACATGACTTTTTCTATATTTACAGAACCAACTCCTTCCACAATGAAATTTCTCAGCACGTACGCCGCCGCATGTTGTTTTCCACTGATGCTCATCTTGTTTTCATCGTGCGGAGGTGACACACCGCTCGAACACGGAATCGAATACACACTGAGCGTTCCGGAAGGAACGGACGACCTCACTACCGCCAGGGCTGCAGCCATTCTGAATGCGCGGTTGGAGGCATTCGGCTTCGATGAAAGTGATTTTGATGTGATCACCCAGGCCGGTTCGATTAAAGTCCGTGTTGCGGAAGGAATCATCAAGGATGAATCAAATTTCAAAAGGGTGATGCTGCGGTCAGCCAATCTCACTTTCCGGGCAATGTATGATGTCACTGAAATAAGCGCCGCAATGGATCAGGCAAGGTTAACGTACAATCGTGTGTCTGGATTGGACTCCATGCAAATTATCACTGAACCGGGATTCTGGAAATATCTTACACCCGCTTACAGTTTCTCCGAACCAGGACCGGCAGGCTCTATGCCAATCATTTTTCATTGCCAGGCGAGAGATACCGCTGAGGTAAATCGCATTCTGACGATGGACAGTGTACACGCCTGTTTTCCGACCGACATGGTTTTCATGTGGGGCAACGGGGTTGGTGCAAATGGTGAAAATCTCCTGAGCCTGCTCGCCTGTAAAGTGGGTAGCAATTACGAGTTGTCGGGCGAACATGTAACAGAGGCGCAGCTGGCCGATAATCCGAATGGCGGATCTCCCCAGGTAAGTATCACCTTCGATGTAACAGGTGCCGAAAAGTGGGCGAAGATGACAAAAGCGAATACGGGACGTTGCATTGCCATTGAAGTGGATCAATTCGTTTACAGTTATCCAAACGTTCAGGGAGAAATCACAGGTGGACTGGCGCAGATCTCCGGACCGGAAGCGGGGGACATGGAGACTCTGGCGCACCTGCTGAACAGCGGAAAAATGCCCGTGCGGTTGAGCCTGGTCAGCGCAGGAACTTTTTAAGCGTTCATCGCCACTTCGAGCTTCTCTCCAAATCTCCACACGTCCTCAAACGAATTGTACAACGGCACCGGCGCCATGCGGATCACATTCGGTTCGCGCCAGTCGGGCATGACCCCGTTTTTCATCAGGTTGTCGAATAAATTTCTTCCGTAGCCATGCGCCACCACGCTTAACTGGCAACCGCGCTCATTCCAGTTGCGCGGGGTAATTATTTCGAGACAGTTTTTATTCTTCTTCGAAATTTCATCAATGATGAATTCCAGGTAGCCGGAAAGCTTCAGTGTTTTCTCACGCAGTTTTTCCATGCCCACCTCATCAAAAATTTCGAGTGCGGCGTTGTGCGCAGCCATAGCAAAAACAGGTGCATTGCTCACCTGCCAGCCTTCTGCCCCGGGAATGGGATTAAATCCTTTTTCCATTTTGAAACGCGTGGCTTTATCGTGTCCCCACCAGCCTGCAAAACGAATAAGGCCGGAGTTCGCGTGACGTTCATGCACAAAAGCGCCCGCAACGCTTCCGGGTCCGCTGTTTAAATATTTGTAACTGCACCAGCAGGCGAAATCCACATCCCAGTCGTGAAGCTGTAAAACGAGATTTCCTGCAGCATGCGCGAGATCAAACCCGGCGTACGCACCTACTTTGTGCGCGGCTGTTGTGATAGACGCCATATCGAAAACCTGTCCGCTGTAATAATTCACTCCGCCAATAAAAACAAGCGCCAGTTCGTCTTTGTGTTTGTCAATCGCAGCAAGAATATCTTCCTGGCGGATCGTATGCTCTCCTGCACGGGGTCCCACTTCGATGATCGCTTCTTCCGGATCGTACCCGTGAAACTTTACCTGCGTTTCAAGCGCATACTGATCAGACGGAAAAGCTTTTTGTTCGCAAATGATTTTGAAACGCATTCCGCGCGGACGATAAAACGACACCATGAGCAGGTGAACATTCACCGTGAGCTGGTTCATGCAAACCACTTCCGATTTTTTTGCACCTACAAGCCGCGCTGTTTTCTCCGTGAGAAATTCATGATACGGCATCCAGGGTTTATCTGCATGAAAATGTCCTTCAACACCCCACTTCGCCCAATCGTCCAGTTCGTGATTGATTGCATCACGCGTGCTTTTAGGCTGCAATCCCAACGAATTTCCGGTGAGATACACCACGTCTTCTCCTTTGAATTGTGGAACGTGAAATTTTCCGCGATACTTCGCGAGTTCATCCTGCCGATCACACTGCTGCGCAAATTCCAATGAATTACTGTATTCCATATCATGCTTTTATCGGCGGTAAATATAGTTATGTTAACTCATGCAGTAAATGATTTATGGGGTGTATTGTCCGCAGTAGTGTAGAATTGAAGCGACGTAACGCAAATTTATTCCCACTTCCTCATAACGAATTTTAACACCATTCGCGCAGTGTTTCTCCAATGAAATTTGTTCACGAAACAGGTTCAGTGTTTTTGCTGGACTGGATTTTGTCTATACCGTTTCAAATAACCTTCACCAAAAAGCACAAACCATGAAAAATTGCATATTACTTTCAATCGGCCTTGCACTGGCATTTACCGTGCAGGCCCAAAGCGACGAGCGACCCTGGAGTATAGGGTTGCACGGTGGCATTACGCAGTACAACGGCGACCGCGGACAGAATTTCTACAAAACCAAGCAATCCGGTTACGGATTCGCCGGCGCTTCTATTTCCCGGTACATTTCCCCACACTGGGATGTTTCATTGTTTACCACGTACGGACAAATTGGAAACAAAGAAGTCTCCATGCCGTGGACTACACCCGATGACGAAGCAACAAGCTACTTCCGTACACAGTTGAGTACAACGCACCTCATTTTTCGCTTTCATTTTGTAGGACCGGAACACAATATCCGTCCGTTCCTTTTTGCCGGTGCGGGCCTTATCGTGTATGAGAAAGATTATTCACTGACGCACCAGCGCGTGGAAGGATCACTCCCGACTTTCGGACTGGGTGCTAACCTGCGCCTGACCGATTTTGTGAAACTGCAATTGCAGGAGTCATTCATGTACACAACTACGGACAACGTTGATAAGACCATCGGCGGCGGATCGAATGATGCGTATCTCTACCACACCGTTGGCTTGATCTTCGAATTCGGAAAAATGAAGGATGAAGACGCGGATGGTGTTGCAGATAAAAAGGATCATTGCCTGAGCACACCTGCCGGAGTTGCGGTAGATGAAAACGGTTGTCCGCTTGACGTAGACAAAGATGGTGTTGCCGATTACGTGGACGAATGTCCTCAACTGGCAGGAACCATTGTCATGAAAGGTTGTCCTGACACTGACCTGGATGGCATCGCGGACAAAAACGATCGTTGTCCAACTGCAGCAGGTCCGCTTAGTGCACTCGGATGTCCTGATACCGACAAAGACGGTGTTGTAGACATTGATGACAAATGCCCGAACACACTGGTGAAATACAAAACGGATATCTCCGGTTGCCCGGTTGATACCGACGGTGATGGGATCTTCAATGAAGATGATCGTTGTCCGACTATCGCCGGTGCACTTGCACTGCAAGGTTGTGCTGACACAGACAAAGACGGAGTATCTGACCTTGATGACCGTTGTCCTGCAGTAGTAGGTACACTTGCGAACAAAGGTTGCCCTGAAATTGCAAAAGAAGATCTGAAGAAAATTACAACCATTGCCAGCAAGATCTATTTTGAAACAGGCAAAGCAACTTTGAAAGCAGAATCGTATGCACAACTGGATGCACTTGTTGAGATCCTGAAGAAATACGAAGGTGCGATCCTGATCATTGAAGGACACACAGACAACGTAGGTGAAGACGCATACAACATGGATCTTTCCCAGCGCAGAACTGAATCAGTAAAAGCGTATTTAATGTCAAAAGGTATTTTGGAATCACGGCTGGTAGCTATCGGTTATGGAGAAACAAAACCGATTGATGA
>DATHKF010000169.1:0-8310 GCA_035489505.1 Bacteroidia bacterium
ATCAGCAGAATCAGGATGGACGAGAGTTAAACCTGGAATGAATACGGTTCGTGGACAATTAGCGAATCTACAAGCGCTGCAGTGATTGTGAGGGTGCCAATCAGGTAAAATACATTCAGCAGCGAGATGCGTTTTCGGTCAAACTGGTCTGTTTGATCGGTAATTCCAATACGAAGCAACCTTCGGAAAAATTCCATAACCTGACGGAAAGATAAAACAAGTTTTGCTTCGTACTTTTGTGTTCATCACCTCATTTCAGCATGGGTACCAAAATCCGACTCTTCTTTCTTTTTCTTTTACGGTTCTTTGTTTTTTCCGTAAGCTTCAGTGTGGTGCTGGTGTTGGTGCTGAAATGGTTGCCCATTGGATGGACGCCACTTATGTTTTTTCGCGAGATGGGCGATAAGATTCCAGAGAAAACACCGGTGCGTCACGAGTGGATCACTGTGAATGAAATTCCTCCTGCGCTGGAACTCGCCGTTGTATGTACGGAGGATCAGCGCTTTCTGACGCATTACGGTTTTGACTTCGAACAAATCAAAGAGGCGATGGATGAGGCTGAATCCGGAGGCCGCAACCGTGGCGCAAGCACAATCACTCAGCAAACAGCGAAGAATGTTTTTCTCTGGCCAACGAGTTCGTGGATCCGGAAAGGATTTGAAACATGGTTTACGATACTCATTGAAACACTCTGGGGCAAAGAGCGTATCCTGGAAGTGTACCTGAACTCGATTGAATTCGGGGCAGGAATTTACGGTTGTGAAGCAGCATCGCAATTCTTTTTTAATAAACCGGCATCCAAAATGTCAAACGCCGAATGTGCGCGTCTTGCGGTTGTTCTTCCGAATCCGTTGAAATACAACGCCGGAAAACCGGGCAAGTACGTAACGCGCAGGCAAGCCTGGGCGCTTCAGCAAATGAGAAATTACGGGGGCAACCTGGAATTTACGCGAGTGAATGAAGAAGAAAAACCAGCAAAACCATCACGGAATAAAAAACCGAATACCAAATGAAACTAATCGCGGTTGCGTTGTTCATTGTTGCCGCGTGCACTTCCTGCAGTTCATTTCATCAGCTTCATTACCGTCACGTCAAAAAAGTTCCTGCAACGCCTGTTGTATTTGCAGCAATGCCCCATTCACATTCTTCACATGCGTCGCCGGATATTTCCGCAGATTCGGTTGGTGAAAACAAAGAACCTGTGGTTGCTACAAATCTTGTTTGCGAATCTGCAGACACTATGGTCGTAGCGACCAGCGATTCGGTGGCGTTTTTTACGGAAGCGTTTGCGCAAAAACTGGAGACTGTGAAATCGTGGCGGGGAGCCGTGATAAATTTTCAACGTCAGCAACGTCGCGACTGGTCATTGGCCTGGGCCGCGCTTTTCATTGTTACCGGACTTCTTTTATTGCTCTACGTGATCTTCATGTTGTCGGCCAGAGGACCGATGTTGTTGGGAAGAATACTTCTTTCCATCGCCATTACTTTCGCCGCTCTTACTTTGCTGATACGGGGATTTGGTATGTTCTTCAACCGGTTCCGGCGCAGCAAAACGTACAAGGAAGAATGAGTTGCGGGAATAAAATAACCACCGGGAATCACAGAGGTATTTCACAGAGGCATTTCACAGAGTTTCACTGAGCACCGGATCGATCAACACTCAGTGAAACTCTGTGAAAAACACTCAGTGCTTTCTCTGTGGTTAAAATTTTTTACCAGGTTGGAGGAGTCATTTCACCCGCAGCAACATCAATCCATCACGTACAGGCAGTAAAAGCGCACTCACACGATCATCCGCACAAACCATTTTCGTAAAGTGAATGAGCCCGTTGGTTTCCTTATCGTTCGGTTTCACTTCTTCAATCACTTTTCCGCTCCACAAAACATTATCGGCCACAATTAATCCGCCCGGCTTCATTTGCCCAATGATCATGTTGTAATAATTGCTGTAATTTTCTTTATCGGCATCAATGAAAACCAGGTCGAATTTTTGCTGCATGGCCGGAATAATTTCCATGGCGTTGCCCGTGATCAATTCAATTTTCGATTCGAGACCAGCCAGCTTTACGTATTTCTTCGCGATGGATGTTGTTTCGTCGTTGCTGTCGATGGAATAAATTTTTCCGTTTGCCGACAAGCCTTCTGCAAGACACAGCGTGGAGTAACCCGTGAATGTGCCAATCTCCAGGATGTTTTCCGCGCGCAGCAGTGCGCTCAGCATAGCAAGAAATCTTCCCTGCAGATGCCCGGAAAGCATTCGTGGCATTGTGGTTTTCAGGTGAGTCTCCCGCGAGAGTTCGGTGAGGAGTGCAGTTTCAGGAGCGGAATTCTGCGATGCGTACTGATCAATATCCGGATGAAGAAAATTCATGTGCCAGTGTTATGAAGCTGTAAAGAAAATCATTTGTATCTGATTCACAATGGAGCGTGGAACATTCGGATATAAGTGAATTTCGGGTGCATGATCGTGAAGAGAAAAAAACGACAGATATCGCTGGGGTTGCGGGAGTTTAGCGTGGAAACAAATTGCGTGAAACGTTATAAAAAATGCACGGTTATCAACCAAACCGTGTTTGTAAGTACGGGTGCATTATAAGTACGGGCAACCCTCATTTTTAGATTTTAGCGTTATGATACGCATGAGGCATGCTGTGTTGATTCTATTCCTTCTGATTTCGCCGGGTGTTGTTTTCGCTCAGAAACGCGATAAGACGAAGGAGAAAGAGGAAGAAAAAGTGCTCGAGAATGCCGAATATTTTTACGGGGAAAAAAATTACCTGCGTGCACTCACGTACTACCGTGAGCTGACTAAACTGGATTCGCTGAATCCGTACTACCACTACCGCCTCGGGATTTGCTACCTCTACAAAAACGATGAACGCGAACAGTCCGTAATCGAACTCGAGAAAGCGAAAATGATGGACCCGTCGCTCGAACTGGTTGATTTTTTTCTCGGGAGAGCGTACCACCTGAATTATCGTTTCGACGAGGCCATTAAATCATTTGAAATTGCATTGGGCGATCCGAGTCTCAATCCCCGGGAAAGCCAGGACATCCGGCAGTATATTTCCTATTGCGAAAGCGCGAAAAAAATTCTCAGTGATACGGCGGAGGTGGAAATCCGCAACCTCGGAAATTCCATCAACTCCGAGGCGGGCGAGTATGTTCCCGTGATTACGATTGATGAAAGCACGTTGATATTTACCTATCGCGGGTTACGCAGTACCGGTGGTTTGCAGGATGGAAAATTTCGTCCCGATACATCCGGTGAATACTACGAAGACATCATGATGTCGCAGCGCGTGGGTGAACACTGGCTCAGTCCCGAAGCGCTTGGCACGTTGAATACGAATGCGCATGATGCGAGTATTGCATTGTCGAATGACGGACAAACACTTTTTATTTTTAAGAGTACGACCAAAGACGGCGGAGATATTTTCCAGAGCAAACTGATGGGCAATGAGTGGACTGCACCCGAACGCCTGGGAGACAACATCAATACAAAATACTGGGAAGGCAGTTGTTCTTTGTCGGGCGATGAGCAACTCCTGTATTTTGCCAGCGATCGTCCAGGAGGATTTGGGGGGCGAGACATTTATGTTTCACGCAAGCAGTCGGACGGAAGCTGGGGCGTTGCACAAAATCTCGGGCCGTCTGTAAACACACCGTTCGACGACGACGCTCCTTATATTCACCCGGATGGTATTCACCTTTTCTTCAGTTCGGAAGGACATTCTTCGATGGGTGGATACGATTTATTTTATTGCAAGATGAACGCCGGAGTCTGGGGCGAACCAATCAACCTTGGATTTCCGATCAACACACCCGCCGATGAACGTTACTACGTGCTTTCTGCAGATGGTGGAACAGCGTATTACTCTTCCGACAACAAAGGCGGATTTGGTCAGCAGGACATTTATACGGTCACTCCGGGATTTGTTGGCGATCCACCTATTCTCGCACTCGTAGTAGGATTCGTTACGCTGAACGGAAACCCGATTGATGCAAAAATAAATGTGAGCGATTCCCTCACCGGAAATCAATACGGAGAATACCATTCAAACGCATCGAGCGGAAAATATCTCATTGCGCTCAGGCCCGGCAACACGTACAAGGTTGCGATTGAAGTGGAAGGTGAACAACCCTTGTACGAATACGTAAATGTGAAAGGCATTGATACGTATGTGCAGGTGACTAAGGATTACAATTTCGTTTCAGATACAACGGGTGGCGATTCGCTGAGAACGGGAATTCGTCCGATTGTTGCTGACTCCAACGACGTGCTGCAGAAAAAACTTGATCTGCAGATTCAGAAGATCAAGGAAGAACAGAACGACCAGGTGTACGAGCAACGGATGTACCAGCAGATGTTGAAGAAGCACGGTGCAGATTACGATACTGCTGTAACGTACATGGTGGAGCTCGGCACGTTTGAAAACCCTGGCGATTTTGATTCGACAAAGTTTGAAGGACTTGGCCCGATCCTACGAACGGTTACACCCGAAGGTTATGTACGGTATTCCGTAGGTCCGTTTAAAACATTGCTCGACGCAGAACTTTATCGCACACGTTTGAACACCAAAGACTCGCTGATCGCAACAACGTCTGAAGTTGTTGTGTTCAAAGAAGACCAGCGCCAGACGATTCCTTCGGTATACAGAACGGAATACCGCCGCAAAGGATATGTTCCGCGCGAAGAAACACAACTGATCAAAGGACGTACAGGAACGCTCGCAACACGTGATCCGCAAAACGGGGTAGCGTACGATAAAATTGTTGACGACAAAGGAACTTTCCAGGCCGATGGATTGACATACAAACTGGAACTTGGCGCGGTAACAGATTCTACGCAGTTCGATAAGAAGTATTGGGAACAGTACGGTAAAGTAGAGAAGAAACTTTACCCGGATGGAACAATCCGTTACACCATGGGGCCGTGGAATACGCTTAAGGAAGCGGAAGATTTCAAACGTTACCTGATGTCGAAAGACAGTGCAGCTGCGAAATCCATTGTGACTGTATTTTATTTCGGGGCACGCAAAACAGTGGAAGAATATTTTGCGGAACAGCCTTGCAGCGGCGATCCACTTGATCTCTCCTGGTTCAAAGGAAAATCACTGAACGATACTGCGGTGTACAATCGTTTCCTGAAAGTAACCGGCAATCACTGCGCAGGCGGGCTTATTTATACTGTTCAGATTGGTGCGTATCGTCACCCTGAAAATTTCAAGTATGCGCGTGTGCAGGAAAAATACGGGATGGCTACGCGGAAAGATTACCCGGATGGAATTACGCGCTTCACACTGAAAGAATTCAAGACGATCAAAGAAGCTGAAGCGTTTCGCCAGACCTGCATCAAACTCGGCATTCACGACGCGTGGATCACGGCCATTTACAAAGGAGAGCGGAAGACGCTGGAGGAGTTGATTGAGAATAATTTCTACGGACAAGCGATCGATTGAGTCTGTAAGTCTTTAAGTAGGCAGTAGGCAGTAGGCGAGTAGACTTGCCTACTGCCTACTTAAAGACTGGTTTACTAGCGCGCTGCTTTCCGCGGAATGAGCACAAAATTCATCTCATTCGTCACCTGGTTCACACGAACAATAAGGCGTAACCGGTTGTTGTGCGTATCGATGAGCGAACAGGTTCCGAGAGGAACATTTTTTCCGCAGTTCATTTTCGGAAAATTCACTTTCAATGCTGCAAGTGCATTGCTGATTTCCGTTTTACCGCTCACGTAAACAAAAACGTAGCCAAGTTCATTGTCGCAAAACTCATATTCCACGTGTCTTGCATTGAACCCTTTGAGCTGGAGATTTTCATTCGGACGGTAATACATTTGACAGCGCGTCTGTTTCAGGTACAGCGCCGTGTCGGTGTAGGAAGAAGTAGTATCCATGATCAGCTGCCGGTCCTTCAGGCTATCGAGGTGCATACCGTAGCTGATGCCGGTCAATCCCAGGAAGTCCAGCGACTGCGCGTTTAGGACCGTTCCAAAAAGAAAAAAGAAGAGCAGCGGAAGGAATTTCTTCATTGGCGTAAAAGTAGTAAATAGTCGGGAGTAAGGAAGTAGGCTAGTAGGGAGTAGGCAAGTAGGCAAGTAGGCAAGTAGGTAGTCACCGGGTCGGAGACGTGCACGACGTCATTGAGCGGAGCGGAGCAATCCCAACTTCGAAGACGGGCTGCCTGCCTACTTGCCTACTAAACTACTGCCTACTTATTCAACCCAACATACTTCAAAAACGCTTCGTTATTCGGCTCCCGGCCTGTGAAATTCCGCACGAGCTGCAGGGCATCATTGCTTCCACCTTTCGAGAGAACTTCTTTGCGGTAACGGCCACCGGTTGCAGGAGACAGCGGGCCTTCTTTCTGGAACACGGAAAACATATCGCAGGCATACACGAGCGACCAGAGGTAGCCGTAATATTTAGAACCGTATCCGTTCAGGTGACCAAAACCTCCTGCGAAATGCGTGCCCTCCACCCAGGGGTAAAGTGTGATCTTGTTCTGGAGTTCTGCATTCAGTTCGTAAATGCCGGTTGCATCGAGCGGTTTGGGATTATCGTTTAACGTGAAGTCCAGGGTTCCGTAATACACCTGCTGCAACGTGTTCAAACCAGAATTTGCGGTGCGCGCACTGATCATGCGATCGACAAGTGCAGGAGGAATTACTTCGCCGGTTTGGTAATGCTTCGCGAAAAGCGAAAGCACATCTTTTTGCCAGGCCCAGTTCTCCATGATCTGCGAAGGTGCTTCCACAAAATCAATCGGAACGTTGGTTCCTGCAAACGCAGCCAATTCTGTTTCACTGAGAATTACGTGCATCAGGTGACCGAACTCGTGAAAGAACGTGGTTACTGTTTGATGCGGAAGGAGCGATGGCTGTTCAGGTGTCGGCGCAGGAAAATTGCACACGAGGGCAGCCGAACGAATCTGCTTGTTTCCATTCAGGAAGGTTTTGGAACCGGTGAGACCGAAACAACCGAAGTGATTGTACTTGTCGGGTCGTGGATAGAGATCAAGATAAAAATACCCAATCAGTTCATTTTTTTTGTTGTCGTAAACGGAATACGCGAGTACATCTTTGAACCAGGTGGACGGATGTTCATCTTTCACAAAACGCACGTCATATATTTTCTGGTACACGAGGAAGATGCCATCAATGCAGCTTTGCATTTCGAAATACTCTTTCACTTTTTCCGGATTCACATTGAAATCTTTTTCCAGGAGACGGGTCTGGTAGTATTGAACTTCGTACGGGTAAAGAACCGTTTCGGTCTTACCGGTTTCCGCATTTTTAAGCGCAAGAAGTTTATTCAGGTCTTCGATTGCTTTGGGTCTGAGGTCAGCAGCCAGCTTCTTTTCGAAATCCCAGACACGGCCTGTGGTTCCGGCCATAATATCGCCAGTGGCAAAAGCGGCATACGACGGATAACCCAACATATTCGCTTTTTGTGCGCGACGTTGGAGAATTTGCTCAAGGATAACCTCATTCGCAGCGCCACCTACATTCATTTTCGCCACGTACATTTTCTTACGCGTTTCTGTGTTGGTGCATTGCGTCATCACTGTACTATACGTAGGTGTAGACAAGTCGAACAGGACGGAATCGCTTCCTTTCCGGAACGGTTTCAAAAAATCTTCTTTCAAGCCTGCGGTTTCAGCAACGGTCACATAAACTTTGTCGCGGTTGGTGGAAATGTTTTTTGAAAACTGCACGCCAAGTTCGTTGAGTTCTTTGTTCAGGACTTTCAGTTTTTCGCGCACACTCAAATCCAGCGACATTCCGTTCCGTTTGAAATCGCGGTTGATTTTGTCGAGAAAAAATTTGCGCTCGCCCGTAAGTGCGATAGCGTCGGCTGTCAGAGAATATGCATTCACCGCTTTGTACAGATTTTCATTGAGGAAAAGCTCATCCGTCATGGTGGTGAATTTTTCCAGTTTCTCCCCGCTCACATCGCGGATCTTTTTGTCGGTATGCGTATTCACCAGCAACTCATAAACCGATTGTTGTTTCTGGATGATATTGAGCACGTCGTCCAGCACACCCATCGTGTTTTCAAACGTGCGTTTCTGATCGTCGACACTGGCAATAACCGACAGGAGCTGGGTGACTTTATTTTCGTTGAACATCGCAGCGCTGTTCACGTGTGCTTCGGTGATCTTCGCGAAGTCGTACAACTCGTTGTACTCCGTCATCAGCGGATTACGGCTGGTGAGCGGCGGATGTGTGCCCGTTTCGTGTTTCGATGCCATTGTAAGAACAAAGGCCAGCGGAAGAAAAAGGAGAAATTTTCTGTTCATGGGTTG
>DATHKF010000170.1:0-3133 GCA_035489505.1 Bacteroidia bacterium
CCACGCAGGTGATCCGTGCACGGGCATTCAGCAGCACACCAACCGTGCCTGCTTCGTTCATTGAAAGCAACACGTATTTCATCAGCATCACCCATACCACAGCCGTGGTTTCTATTTACGGCGATGGATTGATGTCGCTCATGAATGGTGGTTGGAACGATGAACCTGTTACCGGCCTGGAATATTTCGACAAGACCGGTGCTTTCCGTACAGAAGTAACCGGAACGTCGAACAAGCACGGGAATGATTCGTGGGCTTACGATCAACGTGGCATTGACTTCGTTTCAGAAGACCAGATGGGTTACAACGAAGCGCTCGAATGGAAACTGTTCCGCAGAAAGACCCGCGACAATTTCCAGAAGATCATTTTAAAACCTGCAGCGAACGACAATTACCCGTTTGAGAATGGCGCACACATACGCGACGCATATTGTCATGATCTTTCGCAGGAGGCCGGCCTGAACGTGGATGAACGCACTACGGAACCTTGCGTGGTGTATTGCAACGGCGCGTATTGGGGCGTGTACGAGATCCGTGAGAAAGTTGACGATCATGATTTCACCGATTATTACTACGACCAGGATGAAAACCATCTCCAGTTTCTGAAAACATGGGGAGGAACATGGCCGGAGTACGGTGGTACGCAAGCGCTGACCGACTGGAATGCATTCGTAACATTCGTGACCTCGAATAACATGACCACTCCTGCAAACTGGGCGTATGTCGACAGCGTGTACAACTGGAAAAGCCTTTGCGATTACATCATCCTGAATTCGATCTGCGTGACTTCCGATTGGCTGAACTGGAACACGGCGTGGTGGCGCGGAACGGATACGCTCGGCGATAAAAAGAAATGGCGTTATGCGTTGTGGGATAACGACGCAACGTTCGGTCATTACATCAATTACACGAACATTCCGAATACCTCGCCGAATGCAGATCCATGCGACCCGGAAAGTCTTCCGGACCCGGGCGGACAAGGACACATTCCGATCGTTAATGCGCTGATCGCAAACCCGGTTTTCAAACAGTATTACGTGAACCGTTATGCTGATCTTCTGAACACAACATTCAGTTGCGATTCCATGCTTGCGCGTTTGGATTCGATGATCGCAGAAATTGCACCTGAAATGCCGGGGCAATGTGCGAAGTGGGGCGGAACGCTGGGTGGATGGCAGGCGAACGTAACCACGCTTAGAAATTTCATCTCTGCACGTTGCACATTGCTTGTCCAGGGCATGATCGATTGCTACAACCTGAATGGTCCGTACGACATCACACTTGAAGTGCAGCCGGTAGGTGCAGGCACGATCGAACTGAATTCCCTGTATCTCGATCAGTTCCCGTGGACGGGAAGTTATTTCGGCGGCATACCCATCATGCTGCAAACGGCACCCACATCTTCGCAATACACGTTTGATTACTGGGAAATGGTGAACGTTCCATCACCTTCAGCAAACGACGACAGCATTACGACCGATCTCACGCAGGTGGATCACATCATTGCGCATTACAAGGAAGAAGAAATTCTTTCCAATGTATTTATCCCGACTGCATTTTCTCCGAACGGTGATGGCAACAACGATTTCGTTTTTGTACACGGACTTGATCCGCAGCAGACTTTCGAATTTGTTGTGTTTAACCGCTGGGGACAATCAGTATTCACCACGTCAACCATGGCGCAGGGATGGGACGGAACAACCGAAGGGAAACCGAATCCAACCGGAGTGTACGCGTACATGATCAAAGTGAGCAACCCGGATGGAACGTCTGAGTCGCGATCGGGGAACATTACCTTAATGCGTTAGCACGATGAAGAAGGCGTTTATGCGAGGCCACGAAGGCGCGAAGACACTAAGAAGCACAAAGAAATTACTTCGTGTTTCTTCGCGCCTTTGTGTCTTCGTGGCAGTTTTAGCCGGCTTTACTATTTCAGTTGGTGCACAGGATATTCACTTCTCCCAGTTCAACGAAACACCGTTGCATCTCAACCCGGCATATACCGGAATGTTCGACGGTATTTTCCGTGTGTCGTTGCATCACCGGAACCAATGGACTTCGATGGGAAGCCCGTACAAAACTTCTGCAGGCGCGTTCGATATGGTCATTGGTAATCCGAATGGCAATGCGCGTATGGGTATTGGACTTTTTATGTTCAAAGACCAGGCCGGTGATTCGAAACTGGGCACTTTCCAGGGCGCACTCTCACTGAGCGGATTGGTTAAGCTGGATGACCGCAGCACACTTTCCGCAGGTATCCAGGGTGGATATGCGCAGCGTTCGGCAACCATTGCGAGCCTGCAGTGGGAAAGCCAGTATGTGAACGGCGCTTATGATCCCAATGCATTGGCTAACGAAGCGAATATGCTGACCTCGTTTCCATACGTTGATTTTGCCGGTGGTGTAGCTTACCAGTTCAGGAATGTTTCCGGAACCTTGCTGGGCAAAGATGTTTTTGAACTGAACCTGGGCGCATCGGTTTTTCACTTCAACAAACCCGAGCAGAAATTTCACGGTGGAGGAGATGATCAACTGGACATGCGGATTGTGTTGCACACGCACGTGCGCTACGATTTACCGGGTACAGCCTGGTCATTGAGGCCATCGGTTACGTACATGAAACAGGGGCCGGCGTCAGAGATCATGTTCGGAGGTGCAGTCCGCTACCGGATCAGGAGCGGAACGAAGGTGACTAATTTCTTCAGTGAATCCGGGATTGGTTTTGGCGCACATTACCGCTGGAAGGATGCGATTGTACCGCAGTTGTATTACGACCTCGGCGACTTCTTTGTTGGACTGGCGTATGATATCAACGTATCGAAATATTCTGCAATTTCGAAGTCGCAGGGCGGATGGGAAGTCACGCTGCGCTACGCAAACCTGCACGGAGCGCTTTACAAAAACAGAAAATAGATTGCCCGATGAAAGTGTTTGAGCGCGCGTGGTGGAAAGAGTTTTACAGAAAGTACCTCACCCAATTCCCTGATTTTCTTCAGTACCTGATCCTGCTTCTTGGAGGGCTGATCCTGTTCATTTTCTTTGTCTAGTCACCCTTTGACCCCCTTGCTAACCCTCAAAGTCATATAACCCTTGGAGGGTCATCAAGGGTATCTTGACACCCTTACCAACCCTC
>DATHKF010000171.1:0-2189 GCA_035489505.1 Bacteroidia bacterium
CCTGTCCGGCCAAATCGATCATATCCCAGAAACAAACATTCCCGAAGGCGACTAACCGGCAGACATCAAACAGAGCTTAACTACAAAAGGGCACTGTGAGAGGGAACTTAATGACATTGGGCTTAAGCCCCCGGCAATGAAACCAGCAAACTAGCTCAACGGTTTTAACCGTTTCCATTCCACAAATCTTAACTGATTTCAAACTGAGACACCCCAAATTCTGTGGGCTTCCGCGAATTCAGTGTATTCCGTGTACCATTTTTTCTCCAATGCATTGCAAGGAAGGCCGCCTTTATTTCAGCAACACGAACTGCCCCGTATGATACGCCAGGTGCGTGGTCCGCGTAACCACGATGTTCAATTTATTGCGGTGTGGCTCCTTCACAAAATCCTCAGCAGAAACCGAAGTATGTTTTTCAAACCATTCTTCCGGCTGCAGGCTATTGAACTTTTCAGTCAGCACCGTGTTCATGGTATTCCACGACGCGCGCAATTCTTTCGCGGAAGGAATTTCAGCACCCGATTTATCCGGCGACTTCAGAAAAGGTCCGTTCAATTCAGGAAATATCTGCTTCCCGAAATCAAGCAGGGGCAACATATCGTCATGCACTGCAACCAGGTGGCCCAGTAAGTAGATTCCACGGTTCTTGTTGGGCGCAATTTCTTTTTGCAACTGTTCGTCGGTCATTGCGTTCAGGAGTGCCTCAAAGTTTTTGATTTGAGCGTACCACCGGTCCATTACCATTTTCACCATGATTTGATTTGAGTTCATCGTTGTTCGTTTTTTATTCGTTTTAGTTCGTTATCGGATTATTATTTGATGCCGACTATTTACGGTCAGTCTTCAGTTTTTCTTCGCTTGCCGTTCGCGGCTTACCGGTGGCATTCGGCTGACCTTTACCTTTTGTGATCAGGTTGCGCAGACTTTTGTTGATGTAATTGCTCCATCCTTCTTTGCAGACATCGTAGCACTCGTATTCGGGAACCAATCCAACATGCGTGAAACGGATCTGTGTTTTGTTGCTGTCCGGCTTGCCATCGGGTTTAGAAATCTCAAAACGAATTGTGGTGCCCGTCCATTCGCTTTTGTCTTTCGTAAAATCAAAATAGTTTTCCATGACCAGCCAAACGATTTTCGAATCCGGTATAACTTCGATCAATTTCATTTTGCACCGGTGCATGTCTTCGTAATGATACGCAAACTCATCATGGAGTTTACTCGTGTTGCCTTCAATTTCTTCCGACCACCATCCCCGCACGTTCGTGATGGCATCGAAAGCTTCCTTCGGAGTCTGTTCTACCACGATGGTGGTTGTAAAATCAGGTGCAGTCATTTTTCTTTCGGGTTTAGTGTTAGTCCGCCGCCGTGGATCGGGATTGGAAATTGTACACTGCAAATGTATTGTCCGGATACGACCTGGCTGGGGTGCCAAATAGACTATCTGGCGGGTTGATTTGGACAAGGTTAATTTTTACCTTTCCGCAAAAGATTACCGATGAAACATCTGACCATACTCGTTCCCGACGGAGAAAACAACCTGAGCAGCATCGTGGGCGCTTACAAAATATTTACGCGGGCCAATGAGTATTGGAAAAAAACCGGCCGGAAAGAATTGTTTACCATTCAGCTGGCTGGCGTTTCAAAAAAAGTAGACTTTTACGACGGTTTGTTTAGCGTGAAGCCGCACGTCAACATTTCGGCCATCACCAAAACCAATCTTATTGTTGTTCCGTCGTTGAACCACAATTATCAAAAAGCGGTGAAGGGAAACAAGGCGCTGATTGATTGGATTGCGAAACAATACAAGGACGGAGCGGAAATAGCCACGATTTGCACGGGCGCGTTTATGCTGGCCTCATCGGGTTTGCTGGATGGGAAAAGTTGTTCGACACATTGGGCGGCTGCGGAAAATTTCAGGACCATGTTTCCCAAAGTCAATTTGCAACCCGACAAACTGATTACGGACGAACACGGCATTTACACCAACGGTGGCGCCTACTCTTTTCTCAACCTGGTGATTTACCTCGTAGAGAAATATTACGACCGGCAAACCGCGATTTTCTGCGCCAAAGTTTTCCAGATCGAAATAGACCGGAAAAGTCAGTCGGCGTTTACCATTTTTACCGGGCAGAAACTGCATGGAGATGAAATGGTAAAAAAAGCGCAGGCGTACATTGAAGGCAACCTC
>DATHKF010000172.1:0-2122 GCA_035489505.1 Bacteroidia bacterium
CGTCCTTACACTTCTGTGGACGAGAACAGGTATTTCCGCGGCGCTGCAACCACGCTCAAGTTTGGTCCGCTGGAAACAACTGCATTCTTCTCCATGCGTAACCGCGATGCAAACATTGCAGAATCGGATACTACCGGAACAGATATTGAAATTCTCGAAGTAAGCAGTCTCCAGGAAACCGGTTATCACAGCACGCCTTCTGAAATTGCAGACAAGCATGCGCTGGGCGAAATTCTCTACGGCGGAAATATTTCATTCCGGAAACCGCGCTACTCGTTTGGTGTAACTGCCATTCATTCGCAATACGATGCGCCGTTAACGCGTACGTTGGGACTGTACAACCAGTTTGAATTTTCCGCACAGCAAAACACGGTTGTAGGAGCCGATTACAGTTTCACGCTGCGCAATTTCAGTTTCTTCGGAGAAGGTGCACGAAGCGCGAACGGCGGCATGGCACTTTCCAATGGTGTGCTGATCAGCATGGACCCGCGATTGGCTTTCACTGTACACCAGCGCTGGTTCGGGAAAGATTTTCAGAACCTGCATGCGAATGCATTTTCAGAAAGTACACTGCCTGTGAATGAAAGCGGGATCTTCTTCGGCATCCAGGCAAAACCGCATCGTAAGATCACACTCAGCGCGTACTACGACCTCATCCGGTATCCGTGGATGAAATACCAGATCGATGCGCCATCGCAGGCTTACGATTTTCTTATCCAGCTGAATTTTACACCGGACAAGCGCACCGACATGTACGTGCGGTATCGCCACCGCGATAAATTCACCAACGCCAACGATGCCGATTCTGAAATCGATTACCTCGTTCCCGTTGCGCAGGACAACTGGCGTTTTCATATTTCCTATCCGGTTGGAAAATCGTGGAAACTGAAAACGCGGATTGAGTACGTAAAGTTTCATCCGTCGAATGAAGTGGCGCAGGCCGGTCTCGCCATGTACCAGGACGTGACGTACAAAAAAATGGGCTCGAAGGTTTCGCTCACCGCACGCTACGCACTTTTCCAGACCGACAGTTACGATGCGCGCATCTATGCGTACGAAAACGACGTTCCGCTTTCATTTTCCATTCCTGCGTACGCCGGTAAAGGTTCGCGCGTGTACCTGCTCATCAACTGGGATGTAACACGGAAATTTGAAGTTTACTTCCGCGTAGCGCAATACTTCTACTACAACCAGGATGTGATCAGCGAAGGTTCAATCGGAGAAATCCAGGGCAATCACAAAACAGAAGTGAAGCTGATGCTGCGGTTGAAGTTGTGATCAAAAAAATGAACTCAACTTTCATTTCTTCAACACTTTCATAACCCGGTTCCGACTTACTGAAGAAGACTTCATTCCCTCCCCTATCTTTTGGGCTAACTTCCAATTTTTCACTTTTGCTCCTGAAAGAACCTTCGCACTCATTCCCAGTTTCCCGAACAGATTCAAAAGAAATATCATATCCGATTTCTTCACGTTAATCAAAACTGTTCTCATGTCAAAATAAATGTTTTTATCAGGATAGATTACTTACTATGAATGAAAACGGTTTCAACCGTTTAGCAGGTATTCTGGTTTCATTGCCGGGTGCTTGAGCACCCGGCAATGGATGCTCTGGTTTCGCTCAACCGCTTCAGCGGTTTTCAGAAACACTTTAACCCTCCAACTTCTGATCGATCATTTCCCGTGGATCACGTGAAAAAATCCACTGATCGGTTCAAAAATATACGGCCCTGCGATCGCGTAGTAATACACGCCATCAACAACATCCGGTGTCCAGTCGTTCTGGTAATCGTTGTTCTCATACACCACAGCGCCCCAGCGATCGTACACTTTCAACGCTGAACGCGTGTAGTAATGCAGATTGGTAAACACGAGCTGATCATTGTTTCCGTCTTCGTTAGGCGTCACCACATTCGGACAGAGAACCGGAATTCCGCCGATCACTTCGAATGTTGACGTGTACGTGGCCGAACAACCGGATTGCAGTGAAGCGGTTAGTGTAACAACGTACACGGAATCACCGACAAAAACATGCGATGGATTTTCCAGTGTCGATGTTCCACCGTCGCCGAAATTCCACAGCCAGTTTACAGCGCCCGGCGTGTTTGCCGTGAACTGTACA
>DATHKF010000173.1:0-4495 GCA_035489505.1 Bacteroidia bacterium
CAAAGCCGAGCTCGCGTACTGGATCGGTCCGGAATACCAGGGCAAAGGATACATGACGGAAGCCGGTGGGAAAGTTCTTGACTTTGCATTCAGAAAGCTTGGACTGCACAAGATTTATGTCGGCTTTCACGAAGGAAACAAAGGATCAAAGGGCCTGATCGAACGGTTGAAATTCCGCTACTCGCATACAGAGAAAGAAGCATTCAGCAAGAACAACCAATGGGTTGATGTTCCGTATTACGAGATGCTGGAAAAAGAATATTTTGAATTGTATAAATAACACACATGGCAAAGGATACCGATTACAGCATATTTGTTGATCCGTCGTCGAAGAAGAAACTCAAATATTCTTCCGGCAAACTGAAAGGCAGCAGCGGAACATTTTCTGTAAAACAGGATATTCCTGACCTGATCTTTCCCCGGGAACTTCCTTCGGAAGACCTGCACGCCCAGAAATTTTATGATGGACGCGCGCAGCAATACGACGACACTTTGCACCTCACGTTTTTCACGCACGGCGAGGATGAGATTAAGACGCGGAATCGTTTCATCGATAAACTGAATATCAAGTCGTCGGGCAAAGTGCTTGAAGTGGCTTGCGGCACCGGGCGCGATTCGGAACTGATCGCGAAGCGTCTTTCCGGAAAAGGTGAGCTTCATCTTCAGGATATTTCGCGCGACATGATGCAGCGGTGTTACAACAAGCTGAAGAAACTGAAGATCAAAAAATCGTTTGCCTTGTCGAATGCCTGCTACCTGCCATATCCCGACCAATATTTTGATGCCGTGTACAGCTTCGGTGCTATGGGCGAATTCTCAGATCAGAAAAAAGCGCTCGCCGAAATGGTGCGTGTCACCAAACCTGGTGGAAAAATAGTGGTAGGCGATGAAAGCGTTCCGGTGTGGCACCGCAATACCGATTTTTATAAAACATTACTTGTGACCAATCCCATGTTTGCGGCTGAGGTTCCGTTTGATGCGATCCCGGTGGAAGCCCGCAAGGTGAACATCGAATGGGTGATTGGCGGAACATTTTACCTGCTCGATTTTGTAGTCGGGGAAGGTGAGCCAACGGCCAATTTCGACTACGATATTCCCGGCGTTCGCGGGGGAACTTACCGTACGCGTTACGAAGGACAGCTGGAAGGCGTGAAGCCCGAAACGAAAAAACTCGCTTACGAAGCTGCGCGAAAAAAGAAAGTAAGCATGCACGACTGGCTCGACAAGCTGGTGAAAGAAGCGGCGAAGAAGGAATTGAAGGGAAAGTAAACCGGTGAAGCGGGGAATACCTGTTTGTATGCAACCAGGTGGTTCCGAAATGTTCTGCACACTATGAATGAAAATACGCCATTGCGCATTGTACTTCTTGCCAAACAGGATACGAGCCCGTATTTCACCTACCAGGCGTTGGCCGGAATTTTCAGGAGCCAGGGATATTCTGCAACCATAGCAGACTCAGCCGAAACAATTCCTGCGGCCGACATCGTCATCACACACAACACGTACGGGTTTGCGGAAGGAACGCTCAACGAAGTGGCGCGGAAAGGAATCCGCGTAGTTTCATTCATGGATAATCCCATGGATAAATTCGCGTTCCTGGAAACCATTGATCCCTCGGTGATACTTGTATTTACAGACCCGGCGCACATTCCGCTGGCGCGTGAGATTGTAGGGAACAAAAACAGGATCATTGATCACCCGCTCGATATTGCGATGTTTGCCCCGGAACAGGTTAAACCATTGGCGGAGCGCACATATGACCTGCTTTTTGTAGGAAGGCTCGTGACGTTTGGTTCAGTGAACGAGTATTCTTTCCTCGAACGACGGCTGGCCAGACAGATCGTTGAAGCGACGCTTCATTCTACAGAAAAGCTCATTCACGAAATTGCGATCGAAGCTTTTCAACCGTACAAAAAAATGTTCCTGTACCGGAAAGAATTCATCAGCGAATACTTCCTGAAGTATTGCTGGAAGCTTTCACACGCTGTGAGAAGAGAAAAAAGAATGCGCGTGCTGAATGAATTGAAAAAAGCAGACAAGGAACTGAACATTGCATTCGTCAGCAACGATTCAGCAGCACTGAAAAAAGAGTTCGGCGCACACCACAGTTTTTTTGATTTCATGCCCTGGTCCTCCGTGGTAAACATGATGGGAGATTCGAAGGTTGTTGTGAATACGATGCCTTCGCGGATGGAATGTTTGCATGAACGCCTCGTGGAAACGATGTTCAGTGGTGCCGTTTGTCTCACCGATGTAAACCGCAAAATAAAAGCGGACTTCGCTGACAGAAAAAATATAGTTACTTTTAATTACCGGTCTTCAAACCTGTCAGACGCCTTAAAATCTATTATTCGCAAAGACACTGAATTGCAATCGATCGCTGATGCAGGCCGTCAGCGCATTGCAGAACTGGTCAATGAAAATAACTGGATTGCACTGGTTCAGAAAATAGTAGCCGGAGAACCGGATTTAAAAGTTTTTTAAATCAAACATCATGGCCGATTCGTACTACACCAAAGTCTGGAAAAAAATAAAGCTGACCACCTTTACCCCGCGGGTTGAAGTGAACCTGTCAGCAAAGGGGGCTTTGTGCCTGGAGGAATTGAGGAAAAACGGCATTGCGAAATTTCCGATCCTGTTTGACGCGGAAGCGGATTACCTGCTGAATGCGTACGTGGAACAAACCGTGCAGGCGCGTGTTGGAGACAAAGAAAAATCCGCCGTGGATGTTGATCCGAAAAGAGGAAAAGAAACGGGAGTGACATTCTGGAAGTACATCACCTTAACGGATGAAATTATCTACCGTATATTTTTTCAAACGGAATTACTCGATGTGCTCGCCGCGTATTACAAAAGCCATGTGTATTTCCGGCGATTGCCTTTTGTGAAATGCCATGAATGTTATGCCGATACCAAGCGGGATATTTCTTCGGTCTATCACACCGATGCAAACATCAACCAGATTGGCGTTCAGATGCTGCTGAGTGATATTTCCGATGCGGACTATCACATGAAATATCTTATGGGTAGTCATAAACGCTTTGTTGCCGTTGACGAGCGGCCGAATATCAATGACCGCGGATTGCAAGAGTACGAGAAAGGCCTTGAGAAGAAATTTCCAACGTACAGTCTTACAGGTGCGAAGGGCTCACTGTTTATTTTTGACAACGGCAATGGTCTGCACAAGGGTGACGCGCGTGTGAATTCCACGCGGAAAATTCTCCAGGCTTCGTTTTCGAGGGGAGATTATTCGCCGCGTAACGCCCACGAAAAAGAAATGATGAGAGCTGATCTCGAAGCTTTGCTGCAGAGTGAGAGTAAAGTAAAAAGAACTTCAGTTAAGTTTATCTGACCGACCGGATGAGTAAATCGCTGTGTATTATTCCTGCGCGTGGAGGTTCGAAAAGAATTCCCCGGAAAAATATTTTACCGTTGAACGGGCGCCCGTTGATTTCGTATTCGATCCGTGCCGCATTGGACTCCGGTATTTTTGACGAGGTAATTGTATCCACCGAAGATGCGGAGATCAGCGCGATTGCACAGCAGGAAGGTGCTTTGGTTGATCCGCGGCCTGCAGAACTTGCAGGCGATACGGTGACAAAAGTCCAGGTGGTGAAGGAATTTCTTGAGCGCGGTGATCACCGCACGAAGTATAATTTTGTCACAGCGCTGTTGCCTACCTGTCCGTTCCGCACTGCAGAGCACGTGAAGGCCGCTTACGAAATCATGAAGCAACATCCTGAGCTTCCTTTTCTGATCGGCGTTACCGCTTATGATTTTCCGATCCAGCTTGCATTAACTCCTGCAGATGATGTGCGCATGGAAATGACATTTGAAGACGGTTATAAAACCACGCGCAGCCAGGACATCGGTGTGCGGTTTCACCCGAACGGAGCGATGTACATGGCTACGGTCGACGCTTTTCTCCGGCAGGGAACGTTCTTCAATAAAGAAATGCTTACGTACCGGATGTCCGCCATCCGCTCATTCGATATCGATTATCCTTACCAGTTTGCCATGGCCGAAATACTGGCTAAAAATATCCACGAGTATGAATAAGAAATCCATTGATGCGATTACCGGGCCGGTTATTCCGTTGCCAACACCATTCAACGCGAAGTATGAAGTCGACTACGCGGCTTTAGGTGAATACGTGAGGTTCCTGGTGAATGCCGGGATCAAAAACGTAATGACGACTGTAGGAACCAGCCGTTTCAACCTGCTCACTTTTGAAGAAGTGAAGAAGGTGAACGAAACCGTTGTCGCTGCCGCCGCTGGTAAAGCAGTTACCATTGTTGCCAATCCGCAAATGGGAGGTGTTATGCACGCGATTGATTTTGCGAAGCACGCTGAATCGATCGGCGCCGATTATTTCCTCGCCTATTTCCCGGAACGTCATTACGGCGAAGACAATACGTACAGCTACTTCAAATCAATCAGCGATGAGCTGAAAAAGACATCTGTTTTGCTGCATGAAATGCCCATGCGGAACGGA
>DATHKF010000174.1:0-2894 GCA_035489505.1 Bacteroidia bacterium
TTGGGCAAAGGATACTGGTAGAAGAATGCGACGGCAAAGCCGGTTGGTGTTTCTGTAATCGCCATGGGGACATCAAACGATCCCGCAAGCGGATATTCCTTTAACCACAACAGGTTTCCGGCCGTATCCATTTTTGCAACCAGGAGATCCTCATCGACTGCAGGAGCTACCGTATAACCGGAGAAAAGTAATTCGGTTCCATTGTTTACAAGCACAAACTGCGTAAACCCAAAGTATTTTCCATTGGCGTCTATGTAAGTTTTATCCCACGCAATACTTCCTGTTTTTTTGCATCGCACCAGCTGCGCACCTGCCGCACTGCAACCATTTCCGATGACCATAAACCCGGTATCCGGCATCGCCTGAATGTCCAGGAAATAATCGTTGGAAAGATGGTGATAGCCCTGGTGCCAATCCAGAAGTCCATTTGACTTTAACCGCAGCACATACGCGCACCGGTTTTGCTGGTATGGACCATACATCAAAACAAAAATTCCTCCATCTGCCGCTTCTTCCACTTCTATGACTTCTGTCCATGGAGCAGGAAGGGTTGATTGCCAGATAAAGAGCCCATTCGTATCTGTCTTGATCACTTCTACGGTGTAATTGTCGGAGTTGGCGCTTAGAAGATTGCCATCACTGAGTTTCTTGAGGGTCGTACTATAGCCCGCGTGATTGATCTGGCTGTAGAATGTGGTTTGCGCATGTACAGTAAATACAGCTATGAGAAACAATAGTGTGATGAGAACCCGCATATGACGAATGTAAGGCGGAAGATGGCGAAATCTGCAACAGCCCCCGGATAAGTTGCGGTATTCAATTGATTTCCGCGCGGTTCAATGCGTAATTCGTCATTGACAGAAATAAGTTCTTGAATATCTTTGGTTCGAAATAATTCACACCGTATGAAACTCCCCTGCACATTTCTCTTCGTATTCTTATCTGTTCTTGTATGCGCAC
Organism: Bacteroidia bacterium; assembly: GCA_035489505.1. Lineage (GTDB taxonomy): Bacteria > Bacteroidota > Bacteroidia > Palsa-965 > Palsa-965. The sequence continues at coordinate 961 of DATHKF010000174.1, forward strand.
AAGGCACGTCTTCTGTACGCGGACAGCTGGTCGATAAAGAAACGCGGGTTCCGTTGATCGGCGCGGTTGTCCAGTTATTTAATGACACAGCCATGCAAGGTGGTGCTGTGACCGACGTCGATGGTAATTTCCGTATCGATAAAATTCCGGTGGGACGTTACACGATCAAGGCGCAGTACACGGGATATCTCCAGGTGCTTCTACCAAATATTATTGTCAATACCGGAAAGGAAACCATTCTCAATCTCGAGCTGGAAACAAGCGCCGTGCAGGTGAACGAAGTGGTGATCAAGGGCGACCGGGAAGAAGGAACGGTGAATGAAATGTCTTCCGGTTCGGGACGAATGTTTTCTGTGGAAGAGACGAACCGGTACGGTGGAAGCCGAGGAGATCCTGCGCGTATGGCTTCGAATTTTGCAGGAGTGCAAGGTGCGAATGATTCACGGAACGATATTGTAGTGCGTGGAAATTCACCGATGGGCGTGTTGTGGCGGTTTGAAGGAGTAGATATTCCAAACCCGAATCACTTCGCGATTGAAGGTACAACAGGTGGACCGGTGAGCATGCTCAACAATAAAGTACTTGCGAACTCCGATTTCTTCACGGGTGCGTTTTCCGCTGAATACGGAAACAGTATTGCAGCTGCATTTGACCTGCGTATGCGCAATGGCAACAATGAAAAATTCGAGTTCAACGGACAGTTCGGGTTTCTCGGAACGGAACTTACTGCTGAAGGTCCGATCAATAAAACAAAAGGCTCTTCGTTTCTCGTGAACTACCGTTACTCCACGTTGAAAATGTTTGAAGCGTTGAATTTTCCCATTGGCACAGGTGCCGTTCCGAATTACATGGACGGAGCGTTTAAACTGAATTTTCCGTTGAAGAACGGCGGAAACCTGTCGTGGTTTGGAATTGCAGGTAACAGCAAAATCGATATTGTGGTGAGCGATTTCACTGAACCGAACGACGAGTTGTACGGAGTGGATAACCGCGATCAGTATTTCAAAACGGGTATGGGTTTCAGCGGAATTGTTTACGCCAAACCCATTAACGACAAAACTTTTTTCCGCATGGTGGTGGCAGGAAGCCACCGGTATTCATCAGCCCGGCATGACCTGGTTTGGCGCGACACTACTTTTGCGGTTGATTCGATCACGCAGAAAATGGGATACAAAAATACGGAAGACCGCATCTCACTTAATTTCTACGTGCTGCACCGCATCAGTCCGAAGCACACGATCAAAGCCGGCATGTTCAACGATATGTACGTCAACAATCTTGAAGACAGTATTTATTCCATCGTCACGTATCGTTTTTACAACCGGCAGGATTACAGCGGAAATTCATTCCTGATTCAACCTTATGTGCAATGGAAATTCCGTCCGAGCGATCTCGTTACTGTGAATCTCGGTGTGCACGGACAATACTTCACGTTGAACGGAAGTACCGCGATTGAACCTCGTGCGGGCATGCGCTGGTCGATGACCGACAAGCAATCGCTGAATGTTGCGGTAGGCATGCACAGCCAGGTTTTGCCGGCGTACGTGTATTATACGCACCTGCCTGCGACATCAGCGCCGTACACGCTGCACAACAAGGATGTTGATTTCATGAAGAGCCTGCACACGGTTGTTGGATACGATCTCACGCTGGGAGAAAATATGCGGATCAAAGTAGAAGGATATTACCAATACCTCTACAACATTCCGGTGGAGAAAAAGAGTTCTTCGTTTTCTGTGCTGAACCAGGGTTCTGGCTTCAGTCGTTTCTTCCCCGATACACTCGTGAACGAAGGAACAGGCAGAAACTACGGCCTTGAGTTTACGCTCGAGAAATTTTTCAGCAAACAATATTTCTTCATGTTCACCGCTTCCGTTTTCGATGCGAAGTACAAAGGCAGCGATGGAATCCTGCGCAACACCGACTTCAATACC
>DATHKF010000175.1:0-6128 GCA_035489505.1 Bacteroidia bacterium
AAATCTTGGAAGAACACTTTCAAAGAAATGTTTGTACACTCCATCCGTAAACACAAACGCCGGATCATTGGCAATTTTTTCCCAGTCGGCCGCTTTGTAATTCGCCAGCATAGCCTTCAGTTTTTCCTTGTTCGCAAACATGGTTTTGCCGTACATCGTTTTGAAATACTTTGTCCAGTTCCCTTTTTGTTTCGTTTTTACTTCAGCAAAAACAGGTGGCTTTTTATCGGCGGCCATTCCTTTATCCATCTCGGTGCACACGGCAACAGCCGTTCGCTGATCCGTGCTGACGTCGTAATCTTTGAAGAAACCATCCAGGCCATCGTTCAATGCAGTGACTGTTTTGTCAATCTCTTTCTGATCGCGGTCTGCTGCTTTGCTCAGCTCAACGAGTTTCCGGTATCCGTTGATGTAACGCACCAGCTCAATCGAGAGCACGCCTTCATTCATGTAATCTCCGGCTTGTTGCCATGGAATAATTTCGGCGTGCGATTGCTTGAGGTCAGGTAAAAGTGTTCCATACTTTGCCTCTTTTGCAGGATCGGCCGCAATGCGTCGCGTGAATTCCGCTTCCTGCCGTTGTTTTTTTCCAATGGCGTCATTGTATTTTAATCCCTGCATTTCACCCTGCCACTTTTTCCACGCATTGGCCGTACCGTTTCTTTTCGATGCATACTGAATCCGCACCACTGCGCTTTTTGCCATTTCTTCGGCCATGATGTTGAGACGGATTGTACGCAACTGCACTTTTACCGGATCGGAATAATTCGCAATCAGGTCAACACCGTAGGAGCTCAGGTATTCGGTAGTCCTTCCTGGAAATCCATACACCATGGTAAAGTCTCCTGCTTTCATTCCGTGCGCGTTGATCGTAAAAAACTTTTTCGAGGCGTACGGCACATTGTCTTTCGAATACGCCGCAGGTTTGTTATCGGCACCGGCATAAATCCGGAACATCGAAAAATCTGCAGTGTGGCGTGGCCAGACCCAGTTGTCGGTATCACCACCAAAATTACCCATGGCCATTGGCGGAGCACCTACCAAACGTACATCTGTAAACGTTTCGGTGATGAACATGTAGAATGCATTTCCATAATAAAACGCGCGGACCATAGCTGCATCTGTTCCTTTCGTATTTGCTTTTTCGATCTCGGTCATGCGTTTCTGAATCGACGCATTGCGGTCTGCTTCACTCATCCCGTCCTTGATTTCCGACAACACCTGGTTGGTTACGTCCTGCATGCTGATAATAAACATGGCCGTTATTCCCGGGCAAACCAGTTCTTCCGATTGATTCATTGCCCAGAAACCATTTGTAAGAAGATCGCGTTGCGGCGTGCTGTGGCTCTGGATGGCTCCAAACCCGCAGTGGTGATTGGTGAGCAATAATCCTTTCGCGGAAATCAATTCGGCAGTACAGCCACCTGCAAACTGGCACACTCCGTCCTTCATGGATGTGGAGTTGATGCTGTAAATATCTTCGGCAGAAAGTTTAGACCCGCGCGCCTGCATGTCGGTGATGGTCATGCCTTCGAGCAACATGGGCAGCCACATGCCTTCATCGGCGCGGAGATTGAAAAGGAAACAAAGGGAAAGCAGTAACGAGCAGAAAATACGCTTCATAGGATGAGGATTATTGAGTCCTCAAAAATAGCGATTCACCGAGAGAAAAACAGGGAATAATGATAAACGGTAGCAGGATAGTTTTAGTTGTTCAAACACCGGGGAGTATAGACGCAAAGCCGCAGAGGTCGCAAAGGAAAACGCAAAGGCTCTTGGGTTGGAGATATCCTTTGCGGAAATCTTTGCGCGCTTTGCGGCTTTGCGTCTATTTTAGTGATCCGCGATCACGAGCTTCAACGACGTAACCGGCTTACCGGCTTCGAGCACCTGCACAAAATAAATACCGCTGCTCAATGTGCCGCGTGCAATTTCGAACTTCGTTCCGTTCAATTGTTTCTGCTCCTGGACAACAGCGCCAAGGACATCGGTCACGACAATCGTAACATCCGAAAGAAATTCTTCGGAACGGATCGTGCACACGTCAGTCATCGGATTCGGATAAAGTGTAACGCCTGCATTTTGCGGATAGAAGTCGGCAAAGCCTACCGTTCCGTCACAATGCAGGAACGGTATCACTGTTGAATCACACTGAAGCTCCGGGGAGAAATCCGCAATTCCGAGGTTAATATTATCGTACGCATCATAAATACCACCGGCAATCTCAGCCTGATCAGTAGTACACCAGCAATTGTATTCCATCCCAATCGTCACATTTCCGGTGTGAATAATATTGTACGTGTGATTTCCACAGATGGTGTTGTTCGAACCAATTCCTTCGGTGGTGAGCACCATGCCCGTGTCGTTATTGTAGATCACGTTGCCGGTTACGTTTGAAAATCCTTCGTAAAAAGAAACAACACCGCAACTGTTATTCATGATCGAATTGTTCTGTAGATCTCCTCTTCCGCCGTATAATGCGCAGCCATTCCCGCAGAAATCTGAATCGTACACATGGACGCGCTCTGTTGCATACAAACCGTAATTATTTTTTACAAATACGCTGTTCCGTATTACTTTATCGGCAGCGGTTATTGCAGCGAAGTTGTACGAAAAATAACAGTAGTTGATCTGCACCTGATAACCGGAATATCCACCCACAGCAACGTAATTGTGATTGAATGAACACGATGTGAGGGTGAGCGGTCCACCGCCAAAACAACATGTATTCCCCACAGCGGTCGATGCAAATTCAAAAACGCAATGACTGAAACTTGCAGTTGATCCCTGCGTATTGTCTATGTTGATCGACCCCCAACAGCCCGGGTAAGGTGCAGCCATGGAAGAAGTAAACAGGATAGAATCTGTAGCGGTCCCGATCGCATAAATGTCTCCGCGTGCGTCGATGTTCATCGAGTTTCCCAACTGAACCACAACTCCCGGCTGAATATTCAGGGTTACTCCGGGAAAGATGACAACGTTGGAGGTCAGTATGTATGGACTTCCGGACAAGGTCCACGTTGTGCTGGAGAAAATTCCCCCGCCAACTATGGTCTGAGATTGTGCAGGATAAGCAGCGATACTAAAAAGCAGCAACGCTATCAGTCGGGTCAATGATTGTTTCATATCAGTTTTATTTAGATGCGGGAACGCGATAAAGGTATGGAAAATGGTAAATCCGCTCTTTGATGTACAGACGTAAACATGAAAAATCGGTTGCCGGTCTTACCCGTTCAAAGCAGTGCGTCAGTACGCAGTAAGTCAGTGCGCAGTGGGGACACGTTTAACGGAGTGATGATCGTGAACTGCGTACTGTGCACTGATCTACTGCGCACTTTCTTTTTTCTCCAGCGCTTTTACGATGATCATCCGGAACGGAATGAGCAGGATATAAAATATCAAAGCGAGCAGGAAATACGTAAAGAAATCTCCGCGAAGACCAATTCCTTTCAGCATTTCACGGATTGACGGTGCGGGCCATATTTCCATTTCTGAAAGAACCAATGCCGGAATAACAGCAACCGCAGTAGAAACATATTCCACGATCTTAAAGATCCGCGACCTGGGTTTCTTTGCCCACTCCCGCATGGTCTGACGCTGCTGTTTGACTTCATCGCGTTTCAACTCGTTCCGCTCCCGCATCTGGCGCGTTTTCTCACGGATCTTCTCACTCAATGGTGAAGCCGGAATTTCTTTGCCTTCTTTTTTGGCTTCCCTGATTTCCTTGATGCCATCTACTTTTTCGCCAATGCGCTGCCAACGTTCTTTCCGGTTGTTACGCAGGCGTTCCGTGAGGTCCTGAAGAAATCCTAGCATGATCCTGTTATTTAAAAAAATCGTCTACGTATTTTCGGCTGGCGTCGTAAGAAGCCCGATCGGACCCAAATGTTTTGTGCGTCTCATTGTCCTTGACGAATGCACCTTTAACAATTGTAACCGTACTCGTCGTGACATTGATCTTTTCCATTTCCTCAATGAGTATTTCACGAAAAGAACTGGCCGAATCCATTTTTGCATACGCAAACCCTACTCCACTCGTTGCGAAACAATGCGCTGCAGTGGGAACGGAGTTCTTATTGTACAGAACCAGCCACATGTCTTTGTTGGGAGGCCCATCGTCTGAATTCAGTTCCATGTAAAACCAGATTCCATCTGTGACCGAATCGATTTCCTGTTTGGCAAATGCAAACACCGAAACTTCAGACGGAATTCCGAAATCTTTTGGAAAGAGCAATGCTGCATCTGCTGCTGTGACTGGTACTTTCGGGTTCTGAATACTGTCAAACGCAATCCAGCCAGGAATAGTCAGCGGCCCCACGCTCATTTGGATTTTAGCGCGAACGAGCGCAAAACGATTGGTATCGGAAGCTGTTGATTGTACTACGTCGGAAGGTGGTACAGTAGTATCGCCGCGATTTTCGCTGGAGCTACAGGAGCCCAGCACAAACCACAACGCGATAATTCCAAAACAGAAACGCATAAGCCTGTATAGTATGAGATCAGATCACGGTACCGTACAAGTCGAATTCCTCAGCCTTATCAATCTTCACATTGGCAAAATCACCAATGCGCACGTAAGAGTCTTTCGCAGGAACAAGCACTTCATTATCTACTTCCGGTGAGTCTGCTTCCGTACGGCCAATGAACCAGTCGCCTTCTTTGCGATCGAAAAGCACTTTGTAGGTATTCCCCACTTTATTCTGGTTCACCGCAAACGAAATGCCTTGCTGCACTTCCATCACGGCTTCTGCGCGTTGTTGTTTTACTTCTGCAGGAACGTCGTCGGTCAGTTTGTGCGCGCTTGTATTTTCTTCGTGCGAATACGTGAAAATTCCGAGACGGTCGAAACGTGTATCTTCAATCCAGCGCAGCATTTCTTCGTGATCTTTTTCGGTTTCGCCCGGGTATCCCGCAATGAGTGTCGTGCGCAACGTGATTCCCGGAACCTTATCGCGGATCTGGTTCACGAGATCAATGGTTTTCTGTTTGGTTGTGCCGCGCTTCATGCTTTTGAGCATGTTGTCGGTAATGTGTTGCAGCGGCATATCGAGATAGTTGCAGATTTTCGGTGTGTCGAGCATCACGTCGAGCACGTCGAGTGGAAACCCGCTTGGAAATGCATAGTGCAGGCGGATCCAATCGATTCCATCCACATCAGAAAGCTTGGTGAGTAACTCAGCGAGATTCCGTTTGCCGTAAATGTCGAGGCCGTAGTATGTGGAATCCTGCGCAATGAGGATCAGTTCTTTTGTTCCGTTTTTGGCCAGCAGTTTCGATTGTGCAACCAACTCGTCCATTGGCGTGGAAATGTGCTTGCCACGCATGAGCGGAATCGCGCAGAACGAACACGGACGATCACAGCCTTCTGAAATTTTCAGGTAGGCGTAATGTTGCGGTGTGGTAAGAATACGTTCTCCGACGAGTTCGTGTTTGTAATCGGCTTTGAGTGTTTTGAGCATGCGTGGAAGATCACGCGTACCAAACCAGGCATCCACTTCCGGAATTTCTTTTTCGAGATCAGCTTTGTAGCGTTCGCTCAGACAACCGGTAACGTATACCTTTTCCACGAGACCTTTCCCTTTCGCATCGGCGAACTGGAGAATGGTATCAATGCTTTCCTGTTTGGCGTTGTCGATGAACCCGCAGGTGTTGATGATGACTATCGCCGCATCACCCTGCTTGCTCTCGTGCTCAACTTCGTAATTGTTCGCTTTCAACTGCCCCATGAGCACTTCAGAGTCGAAGATATTCTTCGAGCATCCGAGCGTCACTACGTTCACTTTATTCTTGCGAAGTGTTTTGGTTTTCATTTTGCCCTTTCCTGATTCTTCTTTCGGGTCAAACTTTTGTAAACCCGTTTCGCCTTACTTAAACTTACCACGCCTTTTCTACTGTTCTTTTTCAGAATAGCGCCAAATGCGAGGTCTTCCATCACCTCTTCATCAACGGTTTTAAACGAAAAACCCAATCTCGTGAGCAATTCACTCACGAATTTTTCATCGTGTTTGTTGTTCGTTTTAACCAGCAGTGCCAATGGAATTATTTTGCAGCAAAGGTACGGTTTTCAGTGAGGAAAAATGGTGGGAATGGCTATTGAACCTCGTTTATCGCGGGGAAAGGCAAGCGTT
>DATHKF010000176.1:0-5230 GCA_035489505.1 Bacteroidia bacterium
TATGTGTTGGGGTCGCCGTTTGTTTACGATGCGGTTTCGCACTGTTTTAACGGCGTGACCGTAAGTTGGGGACCTTGCGATGGTGATCACTCGGTGTATGGAGAAGGAATCGGAAGGGTGTATAGCAAAAGCGGCTCTGCGACTTGCTTTGGCACGTACAACCTTGTCTATTATGAAAAGGGTGCTGAAACCTGGGGAACACCCAACAACTGGAGCGTTATTTTATCTGCTCCTGAACATACCAGCGAATCTGTTCTTGCGCGTTCATGGCCTAACCCGGCCAATGATGTGTTAAATATTGCTCTTCCGGATGTAAAAGAAGGCAATCTCACTTACCAGATTTACACCATCTCCGGCCAGTTAGCAGTTTCCGGAAATGCACCGGTAAACGGCGGAATTTTGCAAATTCCTGTCAATCAGCTTGCAGAGGGCGCGTATACTGTAGTAATTTCGGGCGAAAATCAAAGCTGGATCAGCCGGTTCGTCCGCTAGACATTCTGTTGGCACAGGCTTTGCATCTTTTGGAGTAGAAAACGCTCTAAATTTACTGCTTATGAAACGCCTGTTTTTTGCCATCTGTCTCCTGGGGAGTATTCCGGTTATTGCCGGTGGAGGAGACCCTCCCGTGTACCGCAAAGCGCCTAACACTGCTTTCAAACGCGGGGAAGAATTGAAATACCGCGTGCACTATGGTGCAATGAACGCCGGTGTGGCCACGTTTACCATCGATCAATCGAACAAGCTCATCAACGGCCGTACTACTTTTCACGCCGTAGCGAAAGGAAATACCATCAGCGTGTTCGAATGGTTTTACAAAGTGCGTGATCACTACGAATCGTATTTCGATGAAGAAGCGCTCATGCCGTGGATCTTTATCCGTCGTACCGATGAAGGTGGATTTAAGATCAACCAGAACCAGACGTATGATCATAATCTCGGTCGTGTGAATTCCAATGGAAAACTGCTCACCGTTCCGAAGTACATCCAGGACATGGTGTCGAGTTTCTACTATGCACGCACACTCGATTTCACCAATGCGAAGGATGGCGACGTGTTTTCCGTTCCTACGTTCATCGATGATTCCGTATGGACAATGAAACTGAAATTCAAAGGACGCGAAACGATCAAGACTGATCTCGGAAAAGTGAAATGTCTCAAGTTCGTTCCGGTTGTTCAGAAAGGCCGCGTCTTCAAGAAAGAAGAAGACCTCACGATTTGGATCAGCGATGATGTAAACCACGTTCCGCTTCGTGCACAAGGTTCGATACTCGTCGGTTCGATCAAGATGGATATTATCAGCACTTCGGGGTTGATGGTGCCGTTGACGATTGTCAAGTAAAAAATTACGATTTACCATTTACGATGTACGATTTTCGCTCGGGTTAAATTAACCTTGATCGGATGCAACGTCGTAATGTCCGGGATACTAAAATCGTAAATCCTACCAGTTAGTTCGCCTTCGGCGTGCTGCCACAGATTCGCAGTTTTTTCGGATTGTTTTTTGTGACAATAAAAATCAGTGCAATTATTTTTTAATCTACGCAATCTGCGCCTCTGTGGCAGAAGACCGGAGGTTCGTCCGGCTTAAGTTTTGAATTTGTGAGGTCACAGAACTCTCCGGTCACCCGGAGCGATTTTCGCTCAGTAATATTGCATAATTTGCGGCTCACTAAAAAAAATTACCCTTTATGAAGAAAAATTTCATTGTTGTTATTGCTGCAGTCCTTTCAGTGGCGTTTATTACATCATGTTCAATTCAGAAACGACATTACAGATCGGGTTACCATGTTGAATGGAAAAACAACCCTTCTAAAAATTCTGTAAACGAACAGGAGCCGGTTAACGCGATTGTTACGGAACAAGCAACTCCGGTGCAGGTAGAGAATCAGTCCGCTGAAATGAATGATGCTGTTGGTACAGATCAAAATCAGGGCACACATACTGCTGTGACCCCGGCTGCGATCAGAAACAACGTTACAGAGCAGGTGAAGAGCCAGTCTGAGGTTGTTAAAACAAAGACGTCGCTGAAACAAGCAGTAAAATCTGAATTTAAAAAAGCAGCAAAATCTACTACGGGCGATACACCTAAAGGTCTGCTCATCGTACTTTGCTTCCTCCTTCCATGGCTGGCTGTAGGCCTGGTAACAGATTGGAACATAAGAGTACTCATTATTAATTTGTTGTGGTGCTTGACCTGCATCGGTGGGATCATCCACGCGCTGATTGTCGTGAACCGCGAAACAAAATAATGGCCAGGAAAATTGCATTGCTCATTATTATTAGTGTAATGATCATCGGCCCTATTGGGCTGATGATCATTCCTTATGATTACTTCGACTACGGGGAGAGCATTTGTCCTTCTAAATTGTTATTTGATTCAGAATGCCCCGGTTGCGGAACAACACGCGCAACAATGAGATTATTCCATTTCCGTTTCGCAGAAGCCTGGGAATTTAACCGGCTCAGTTTTATCACAGTCCCGCTCATGGGATTTTTCTACGTCCGTATTATTATCAATTTGAGCAAGAAGTTGCGAGCAGCGTGAGTTTACTTTAATTGTCGCAATCAATACCGTCACCTACACTCAATCAAAATCAAAAATTGTCCATCGTAAATCCGTAATTTGGTGCCCAAACACGAGACAAAATGGGCGAAGCAAATCTTCCGGATCGTTCTGAGATCCTGAAAAAAATTGAAGAGAAATACCAGGGGCTGGGGCAGGATGCAGGGAATTTCCTCAAAGGATTTTCGCACATCAAGGCACTCACCTACTGGGATTACATCGAAGTGGATACGCTTCTTTCCTTGCAACGCCCACGTACCGATTTTCCGGATGAGCCCATCTTCATCATGTACCACCAGGTCACGGAATTGCTGCTGAAACTGATCCGTCACGAATTGCAACAGGTTACCGATGCTGAACAGATTGACACCGGATTCTTCCGCATCAAACTCGAACGCGTAAACCGTTATGCCGGAATCCTCACACAATCTTTCAGCGTGATGCGCGAAGGAATGGATTATGATCAGTACAACGAATTCCGTTTGACACTCGCCCCCGCCAGTGGATTTCAGTCGGCGCAATTCCGTTTCGTCGAACTCATGTGTACCGATGTTTCACTTTTGCTGAATCACCGCGTGAAAGGAAAATTCACGAATGAATCGGATTACGACGAGATGTTCAACGAAATGTACTGGCTTGACGCCGGGCTCGATCGCAAAACCGGTAAGAAAACACAAACGCTTCAGCACCTCCTTGAACGTTACCTCGACGATTTCAAACGCACAGCGCAGAAAATGAAATCGCATAACCTCTACCAGACTTTCAAAAAGCTTGATCCATCAACGAACGGGTATGATGAACTGAAGACAGCCATGCGCAACTTCGATCATACCTACAACGTGGTGTGGCCGCTGGCGCATTTGAAAACTGCGGAGCACTACCTGGGTCAGAAAGACAAAGGCGGTGTGAAAGCAGCAACCGGAGGCAGCGAATGGCAGAAATACCTGCATCCATCGTACCAGCGCCGGATTTTCTTCCCCGATCTGTGGACGGCGGAAGAGCTTGAAACGTGGGGGACGTTCTAAGGATAGACGCAAAGCCGCAAAGTAGAGGGTAGTGTCTCAGTTTGAAATCAGTTAAGATTTGTGGCATGAAAACGGTTAAAACCGTTGAGCTGGTTTACCGGTTTCAGTCCTAAACATTCAACCGCTTAAGCGGTTTTCAAAAATCCCCAATGGCCAAACTGAGACACTACCAAAGTTTTTTGTAGATGTATCCTTTGCGAAATCTCTGCGTTCTTTGCGGCTTTGCGTCTATTTTCCACAGCTCCTGGCAACCATTTCCACTTTCCTGCGTTATACTTACAAACGCCCTTCCCATGAAAATCATTTTTACGCTGCTCATTGCGCTTGCCACAAACCTTCTTTCGGCGCAGATCACCTTCCAGCACACATTTGGCCCCGCCGGCGGTTTTGATTATTCGCTATGTGGCATTCCCGTTTCAACGGGCGGTTACATCATGGCAATGAACTCCGACGACAATTCCACCGACGGACAGGATATGGTCATGCTTCGGACCGATCTATACGGGGTTGAAACCTGGCGCGTTTATTTCGGATCACCGGGTTGGGAAATTGCGACCGACATCATTGAAACCAGCGATGGCGGATTTGCCATGTGCGGATCATGGAACGGATTGGGCAGCGATTCCGCTGTGGTCATCAAGACAGATGCGAGCGGAAATCTGCAGTGGCTAACAAAAATTATTCCCGAGCCAGGGCGCGCCGTTGCGCACGATCTCGTGCAAATACAGGACGGTTCAATACTGGTAACAGGCTTTACCACATCCAACGGATTTCTCGCGAAGCTGGATGCTACAGGTAATCTCGCCTGGCAGAAGATCTACGGAAACGACGATGGCGTACTGTTTGCCATACAGGAAATGAATGGCAATGGTTTTATCCTGGGAGGAACAACAGCTGCTAACGGAACAGCAGACTTCTGGCTGGTGCGTACAGATGCGAACGGTGATACGCTCTGGACAAAAGCGCTTGGAACCACCATCGATGAAGAAGAAGGCTACGATGTTTGCACTACACAGGACGGCGGTTTTGCTATTTGCGGATACCAGTATCAGTCAGGTGGCGATGCTGTGCTTATCAAAACAAATTCTTCCGGTACGCAGCAATGGATGGAAACGTACGACGGAGGTGGCTGGGAGCAATGTCACTCGCTGGCCGAAACGTGGGATGGTGGATTTGCATTGGCAGGGCGGAAAGAAAACCCATCGAACGTCAATCACATGTGGCTGATCCGTACAGATGCCAGCGGCAGTTTCATGTGGGACCGAACATACCCGATGAATTCCGTAAGCGGCGGTGATAATATTGAGAACTGTCCCGATGGCGGATTTCTCATTGCAGGGTCCGCATCAAATCCGAGCGATGCGTATCTCGTAAAAACCGAAAGCGCCGGATGGGTAAGTGTTCCTGAAAGCACAATGCCCGATGGAGATTTCACGGTGTTTGCAGATCAAACCAACGCACTACTGCTCGTTCGTTTCAACGAAGCATTGCCCGGACGTCGCATCCGCATCACCGACATACAGGGAAAAGAAGTGGCGAATGATGCCGGCGGAGAAATGCTGAGCACATTCAGCACAGTTGAGCTGGCTTCGGGAATGTACGTGGTCAGCGCAGTGAATCCGGATGGTACGATAGTTTCCCG
>DATHKF010000177.1:0-8635 GCA_035489505.1 Bacteroidia bacterium
ACTACTCGTTCGGCACGCCGTCGACGACGTACAACGTCACAAACCTTGCACCAGGAATGCATCACGTGCAGATGTTTCGTCCGCTCACTCAGATTTATGGTCAGTTCGGAACGCCGGTGGTATTGTATGATGGGTTTGTAAACATCCCTGCTGATTCCCGCGTGATCGCCGTAAACCCGGCATTCGGCCAATTGAATATTGTTTCTGTGATTTCACTTCTTCCTTATGGATATGGAAATAGCGGATATGGAAACAACGGTGGCTACGGAAACAATGGAGGGTATGGCAACAACGGAGGTTACGGCAACAACGGAGGCTACGGCAACAATGGTGGGTATGGAAATAATGGTGGCTATGGAAACAACGGTGGGTACGGAAACAATGGCGGATACAATAACGGTCCTTGGGGTTATCCTCCACCAGCACCGGTACTCGGAATGGCACAAGCCGATTTTGACGCGCTAAAGGCGAGTATCAACTCAAAAGGTTTTGAAAGCACCAAACTTACAGTTGCGGCACAGGCTTTGCAGAGTAACAGAATGACATCGAAACAGATCTTTGAATTAATGCAGTTGATGGATTATGAAAGCACCCGGCTCGACCTCGCGAAAGTCGCTTACGGCAGAGCAGTGGACCGCCAGAATTACTACCTCGTGAACGATGCCTTCTCTTTCGAGAGCAGCACTACGGAGTTAGCACAGTTCATCAACAGTTATCAAGGATAATAGATATAACTGATCGCGTAGTTACCGCTCCGCACAGTTTACCGGCCTGGTTTTATGTAGCGTTTTTCCAGGTCAAACTAGAAACCCCCGCGTTAGGGCACGCGGGGGTTTCGCTTTTATAAGAATAGCCGCCATTCGACAAGCTCATGGCAGGCGCCGCCGCAGAGTGCGCAAAGAGTAAACGCAAAGGGTCTACTGTTCAATTTTTAGGTGAGCCTGATTATTGCTCAGCAATTCCTGGATCGCCGGATCAAGTTCCGCTTCAATATCAGAATGATCGAGAACGGCCTGAAGAAACGCGGCGAGTTCAGCTTCTGAATAATCAGATTTTATAATGCGGATATCGTACTGATCCGAAAAACGAATCCTGATTTTCTTTATGATTCCTGAAGACTCAATGGAATGGAGGTCGCTGATCTTTCGCTCGTCCGGCCAGAAACCGTTTTCAATGATCTTGTCTTCTGTAACCACGTAACGCGCGATTTTTCTTCGGGTCAGAAATGACATCATCACCGGGAATGAAGAAAAACTCAGAAGTGGTAAAAGTAACGCGGCAGAAAAATGATGCAGAGTAAACAGGATGACAAAAATAAATATGAAGGCCAGCCCGGTGAATATCGTGTTCCATAGCGAAATTTTATAGCCCAGGCGGATTTCAGAGGACAATGATCTTTTTGCAATAATCCGGACCTGACAAAATTCAATCGCAAGGCGAACAATCAGCGCGACCGGAACAACCACGCGCATGTCAGCTTTGGGCCATTGCCAGATCACAAAACACAGCCCCAGAATAAAAATCCCGGCGACGAAATAAAAAATGATCCTGATTCGTTTATTTTCCATGGTGCTCTTTCGCTTCGCAATTGCTAAGGCAAGTTAGTGAATGCTGGGATTGCTTCCGCTCCTACGAAGTCTGGTTTAAAGCAACACGATCGCGAAGCGATCAAATCCCTCCAAATCCTTTTCGCGCAGCGATCCGCGGGTTTCACTGGTCCGCCGCGGCGGATCATCCGCGCAAATCCTTTTCAATCCGCGCCCTGCGCGCAGCGCAGGGTCCGCGTTCCTATTAATCAATACCTGAGCGACAAGAAATCGCGCAGCGATTCAATCCTTAAAAATCTGTTTTTTCAGTGCGGCACCGAAGGTGACATCCGTGTACTATCCAGAAACACAAATCGCTTCCGCGCACTTCCGTCCATCAATCGCCGCGCTCACAATTCCTCCTGCGTATCCCGCACCTTCTCCGCAAGGAAATAAATTCACAATCTGCGGGTGATGCAGTTTTTCATGATCACGCGGAATGCGGACAGGCGAGGAGGTACGTGATTCAACACCTAAGATCAGCGCATCATTCGAAACGTACCCTTTCATTTTTTGTCCAAAGGCTTTGAACCCTTCCTGCAAACGTTTCCCGATGGCAGCTGGAAGTAATTCATGCAGCGGTGCCGATGTTGTTCCCGGCTGGTACGAACAATCCGGAAGTTTGGACGAAAGTTTTCCTTTCACAAAATCTTCGATGCCCTGCGCAGGTGCGCGTTGCGTTTTTCCACCGGCAATCCATGCCATTTTTTCGAGGTCCTGCTGGTAACGCAAGCCGGCGAATGGACCGTGGTGCGCGTACTCTTTCAATTCTGCAGGATCAACCGCCACCACAATTCCGGAATTTGCAAACGGGTTGTTTCGTTTCGATGGCGACCAACCGTTGGTCACAACTTCTTCCTGCGCTGTTGCACATGGAGCAATAATTCCGCCGGGACACATGCAAAACGAATACACGCCTTTTCCATCGGTCTGGTGAACCATCGAGTACGATGCAGCAGGAAGATAGTCGCGCATGGATTCTACTTCGTTCACAGGACAATGGTACTGCAGCGAATCGATCAGCGATTGAGGATGTTCGGCACGCACGCCCATTGCAAAAGGCTTGGCTTCGATTGCAATTTTTTTACTGTGCAGCAATTCGAAAATATCGCGGGCAGAGTGACCGGTTGCGAGAATAATGTGGTTCGATGGAAATTCTACTGCCGTGTTATTCTTTTGGGCAACAACGCTGGTGATTTTATTTTCTTTCACTGTAAAATCAACCACGCGTGTTTCGAAATGAATTTCACCGCCCGCTTTGAGAATATTTTCGCGCATCGCTTCGATGATCTGCGGGAGCTTGTTTGTTCCAATGTGCGGGTGTGCCTCGGAAAGAATATTTTCGTCGGCACCATGCGCCACAAACAACTCGAGGATTTCCTGCACGTTGCCGCGTTTGTTGGAACGTGTGTAGAGTTTACCATCGGAATACGTTCCTGCACCACCTTCGCCGAAACAATAATTCGAATCGGGATTAACGAGGTGTAGTTTGTTCAGCGCAGCGAGATCGCGGCGGCGTGTACGTACATCTTTTCCGCGTTCGATGATGATGGGTTTCTTGCCGAGATCGATCAATCGCATGGCGGCAAACATTCCTGCAGGACCAGCGCCGATAACAATGACAGAATCTTTTTTCGAAACATCCTGCGGGTTCCACGCAAGTTTTGTTTCTGAAACCGGTTCATCAATGAAAACTTCGAGCGAAAGATTTACTTTGATGCGGCGCGAACGTGCATCAACGGATTTCTTTTTGATTTTGAAACCGGAAATATTGTCGGGTGAAACTTCCAGTTCTTCCGCAAGCATTCCGCGGATCACGTGATCCGATGCTGCATCATAAGGAGAAAGGACGAGTTGAATCTGCCGGATCATGACCAGCTATCCCTCAAACGTGAAAGAGATGAGAATCACTTTCGACCGGAGCTGATCGAGTGCGTTCGAATAGATCGTATCGTCGCGGACGAGGAGGTTGCGCATACCTAATCCGGCCCTCAGTTCGATTCCGAATTTGAAATACGGAAGAAAGAAATCGAGACCGGCGCCGGCTTCGAAACCGAAATCGGTATTGTACAGCTTGATTACTTCCTGCCCGGGTATGGTATTCCGTGCATCTTTTTGCGAGGCAAGATCAATCGTGTAACGGACTCCGCCGATCATGTATGCGGCAATGTTGTTCAGTCGTTTCGAACGCACTTTCACGCAGAGCGGAAAATTCAGCCAGGTCGATTCAACGGTTTTGGTGACATCAAAAGTATCTACGCCGGCGAAATGGTACTCGATGCTTCGTGATCCGAAAGCAATCTCCGGGGTAAAACGTAAGGTGGCGTATTCCATTAAACGCAACTCAGTAACAATCCCAAGATCGAAACCGGTATGTGATTTGGAAAGTATGGTCTTGAGCGAATCTCCGGCAGCAGCGGCGATATCGTTTACGGGTGTAACAACGAAATTCGTTCTGTTGATTCCCAGGAAGAAACCAAAGTTCCACGGTTCATCGTAATAACTTCGGAGGTTTTTGGGTCCATTATCTTTTTGGGCGACCGCTGGCACAGCACAGGCAAAGCAGGCGAATAGTAAACAGATTCTGATGAGTTTCATGGTATAATTTAACGGTGGTAAAGATACAATATTGCAGTACGCAGTAATCAGTACACAGTAATCAGTACGCAGTGCGCAGTTTTGTCGCGATACTGCGCACTGATTGCCGCCTACTGCGCACTGTTTTTCCGTCCTGTATAGATAGAGGCGACGCCAAACGTCAAAGGTTGCCTCGACACGTCAGAAAATCCGCACTTTTTCATCACGGCGAGGAATTCTTCACCATCCGGGAAAGCCTGTACAGATTCCGGCAGATAGGAATACGCGCGGCGGTCGCTGGAAAATAATCTTCCCATGGCCGGCATAATGAACCGTGAGTAGAACGCGTAGCCCTGTTTCATCGGAAATTTTCGTGGCTTCGAGAATTCAAGAACAACGAGCATTCCCCCGGGCCTGAGCACGTTGAACATGCCTTGTATTCCTTTTTCGAGATGCGCAAAGTTCCGCACACCGAAACCAACGGTGATGGCATCAAAAGAATTTTCCGGGAAAGGTAAATTTTCGGAATCACCGTACTCGAAAGTGATGATGGAGTCCAGTTTTTTCTCTTTCACTTTTTCTTTCCCGAGCTTCATCATGCCTTCGGAAATGTCGACGCCCACAATTTTATCCGGGGAAAGTTGTTTGACAGCTTCAATGGCAAAATCACCCGTGCCCGTAGCAACGTCGAGTAATACTTTCGGTTTCAGCGGCACGAGTTTCTTTACCGATTTTCTCCGCCACCCTTTGTGAATGCCGAACGATAAAAGCTGGTTGAGGAAATCATACTTCGGAGCGATGTGATCGAACATCTCCGCGACCTGTTCTTTTTTACCGGTGGTGGTGTTGTACGGAGTGACTTCTGACATAGCACAAAGGTACAGACAGCTTTTGTGTAATCGCCTGCGGCAGCAAGGAATTCTTGTTTTTTGCATCACTAGCCCCGGATTGCATCCGGGGCTAGTGATGTTTCGCCCCTACAGGGCTCAGCTGATACCAGGCTACGAGCCGCATCGGGGCGAAATGTTCATAGCCCCGGGTGTAAACCCGAGGCTATGAAACATGTAACAAAAAAAATTCCTTGCTGCCGCAGGCGCTGCGTTGCGGGTAATTCGCTACTCCGAAACAACAATATTCACGCTCTGGCTCTGCTCTCCACTCTGCATCGTGCAGAAATACATTCCGGGAGCAAGCGCAAGCTGAACCGCGTCAATAGTCAACACATGTTCACCCGGCGACTGCATACCATCAGCGAGAATCGCAACTTCACGACCAAAAATATCAAACAGCGTAATGGTTGCATTGGCCGCTGTATTCATTTTGTACGTGATCGTAGTCGTTGTGCTGAACGGGTTCGGAGAATTCTGACGCATGTAGAAATTGCTGTTCGCAAATTCAGGCGTGCCCATGCCCTGCGGACATACGCGGTAGATCTGGCCATTCGTGGTGTATCCGCCTTTCATCGCGTAGATACATCCGTCAGGACCTTGCTTGAGTGTGGTCAGACCGCCGGTTGTGGTCATGTCCATCCATTGTGTGCGCGATACAAACTGGTCGTACACCGGTGCATTTCCGAGTGTAATGTCATACACGCGACCGTAATCGTTGTCGGCAACAAGAACGTGGTTGTCGAACTCCGGCATTACAGTGCTGCTGTAAAAAACAATTCCGGTTACTGCCGGCAATGGAGTGCCCCAGTCTTCAATCGGGTCAACATCCGGTGTGGTGCACATGGTGCTTGTTGAACTGTTGTTGTAGAAACCTTCACAATTTGCCCATCCGTAGAATGCGCCTTTGTGAATCATGTTCATCTCATCCCATGAGTTCCATCCGTTTTCAGCAACGTACATGGAATCGGATACCGGGCTGAAGCAAAAATCAAACGGGTTGCGGTGACCGTAACTCCAGATCCAGTCGCAATTGCTTGCCAATGGATTTCCGTCATCGTAATACGGATTGTCCGTTGGAGGCGCGGCCAAAGGAGTAGAGCTGATGCGCAGTACTTTTCCGTACGGATTGGTCAGCTTGTTCGCGTAATTCAAAGTTGGATTGCCTTGCTGATACGCAAGATCGCCAATGGTGAAATAAATGTGTGTCGGATCAGTAGGACGGAAGTGAAGATTTCCTCCAACGTGATTTCCTGCAATGGAGTTGGATACATCCAGGTCAAAAATGATCGTAGGATTTGTTCCCACATTGCTTACATCCGTAAAGCGCACGATACGGATCCGTTCGTCGCTGTTGTAAATGTGATTGTAATACACATATACATACTGGTTCGTCGCGTAATTCGGATCGAGTGTAATTCCGAGCAGGCCGCGTTCGAAATCAGAATTCACCGAATCGGAAAGATCGTAGAACGTTGAAAGAAATGTTCCGGCAGCATCGTACACGCGGATTGTTGCAGTACCCGATGCAGCAGGAATGCTTCCATCGCCTTTTTGCGTGACGAAGAATCTTCCGTCGGAAGCCATATCAAATGCCACGGGATATTGAAGTCCGGTAACCATGGTGGTTTGTGTATACGTCTGCGCAGTGAGGGTTCCTGCGAGCAAGACGATGGGGAATAGAGGTAGAAGTTTTTTCATGACGCTTGTTTTATGCTATACGAAAGTAGCAAGATTCTGGCGTTAATAGACGCAAAGCCGCTAAGCCCGCAAAGAAAAAACGCAAAGGCAATGCAAAGGTGTAGACAATTGTGGAGAGCCTTTCCCAGCGTGAATATTTGTGTTTTCTGCTCTCTTGCGATGGATTGCAGAGCTCAATAATCGCGAAGCGATTCCTTGCCGATATCAGGCAATAACTTTGTGTAACCTCTGCACGCTTAGCGCCTTTGCGTCTATCCCTTTATTCCACAATGAGACTAACGCTCTGCATTTCGTATACACTCTGCAACACACAGGAATAAATTCCGGGCGAAAGAGCCATTTTCTCTGCGTCAATCACGAGCTGATGCGTGCCAGAAATCTGCTGCCCATCAGCAAGTATTGCTACTTCGCGACCGAGTGCATCATATAAAACAACGTGTACCGGTTCGCTGGAAGCAAGCGTGTACGTAATCACCGTTTGATCATTGAACGGATTCGGTGCAGCGGAAAGCGATGTGATGGATGAAGACAATTCTGTTATCGCAGTACCTACCGGGCAGATCTTGTAAATGCCGCCAAACACCGTGTCGCTTAATTCAAGCACGTAGATGCATCCATCGGGCCCCTGCCACAGATCAGTGATCCCATTCATGTTCGATTCATCAATCCAGAAAACGGCACTGTCAGCCGAATTATAAGCAGGACTATTCGTGAGATAAATATCCGTCAGATCGGCGTGATTGAAATCGCCGGTGACCAGGTGATTTTGCTGCACGCTCCATACGGTGTCTGTATAGAAAATAACTCCGGTGAGTGCAGGCAGAACCGGGCCTTGAACTTCAACGAGTGGAAGAATTGCATTTGGCGCGTGACAAGGGATTGATAGTGTGTCTCCATCACCAGATCCTTCACAAAATGGCCATCCGTAAAAACCGCCGCGTGTAATGAGGTTTACTTCATCGAACGTGCTGGTTCCGTTTTCGGTTGCATACAATGAATCGTTCGGACCAAAACAGAAATCGAATGAGTTACGCAGTCCGTATGCCCAGATCCAATCGCAATTTCCAACGTACGGATCACCATCGTCATAGAACGGATTGTCGGACGGTGGAGGACCTCCCGGGTATTTACTGACACGCAGAATTTTTCCGAGAGGATTATCGATGCGGGCCGGTGTATCACCCAGATAACCGGTACCCATATCGCCGATGGTAACATAAATGTGTGTGCTGTCGGATGGCCGGAAATGAATATTGCCGCCGGTGTGAATGCTGGACAATGAATCGGGGATATCAAGATCAAAAATAATGGTGGGCTGTGTGCCTGTATTGGCCACATCCGTGAAACGCTCTATACGAATCCGGTCATCACCTGCAGACACGTTATTCGGGTTGTCGGTGTAGTTGTAAAAAACGTACACGTAATGATTGATGCTGAAATCCGGATCGAGTGTAATACCAAGAACGCCGCGTTCACCACCCGTATATGCTGAGTCTGTCAGATCATAAAACACGGATAGAAAATTTCCGGTGGCATCAAATACCTTAACCTGGGCAGGGCCGGCAAGACCTTTTTCCGTTACAAAAAACCGTCCGTCGGGAGCAACATCAAAGGCAATTCCGAAATTGATGCCGTAGCAGACTTGTGTTTTGGTAAATTGCTGGGAGTTTCCGTTTGCGGCAGCGCCGATGAATAGCAATAAGAGGAGGATCCGTATCACGATTAAAGTTAGGGAATAAGTAGACTAGAAGTCATCTCAAAAACGCCTTGAGAGTATAATTACGCAAGCGATCTGCACAAATGCGAGATAATTCTCATGGCGGATTTCGTATCGTGTAGCGCATCGTCGGAAGTTCTGAATCCATGCGAATAATCGTTCAACTC
>DATHKF010000178.1:0-3289 GCA_035489505.1 Bacteroidia bacterium
TTCACTCAAAAAGAACTACAAGCCAACTCCGATGCCGGCAGGTTTCGTGAATTATTTCACCATCCAGGAAGAAACGAACCAGAAAGAAACCACGCGTGAAACAGGACCACGTCCGGTTGAACAGCCTGCCGAGCAGCCTAAAGCACCAGCCGAGCAACCTGCACAGGCACCGAAACACTAAGGGAGAATGCTCATGAAAAAATTTTTCTCATCGGCAATTGCTATTTGTACCGCGCTCACTGTTTATAGCCAGGGCTTATACAATGGCGCTTATATCGTAATGTCGGGCCCGGCGCAAATTTATATTGCGGGCGGTACTAATGGCGACTACACAAGTACGGGCAGCGGAATAATCAGTCCAAGTCCCAATGGGATCATTACGCTCGAAGGTGATTGGACACGCAACGGAGGGTTTCCTGGATTTACAATGGATGCAGGAACTGTGGTCATGAACGGAGGTGCGCAATCCATCGGAGGAGGAACAACCATTTTCAACAATCTTACGCTGCTGGGTACGGGAACAAAAACGCTGAATACATGGACGGAAGTTGGCGGAATGATCATCAATACCGGTGTTCTTTCTTTGGGAACACGTCCATTGAACCTGAACAGTTATGACCTTACATTAACCAATCCTGCGCCCGGCGCAATTACATACACTACAGGTTATGTAATCAGCGAAACAAATGTGGCGGTCAACCTCAGCCGCATCGTATGGAAGATGGGTGTTTCAACCGGCATTCATGTATTTCCCTTTGGAACCCTTGGCGGAGTTCAGATCCCTCTCACATTCAATAAAACCTCGGTTAGCGGAGACGATATAACCATTGCAACCCGACCAACGCTGACCTCGGCGAATACACCGTGGACAACAGGTGTAACGCACATGTTCGATCCGACCCTCGCGCAAGATGGCGCAGACGAAGCCGTGATCGACCGCTGGTGGGATATGATGTCCGCAACACCCTGTACTGCGGATGTAACATTCCGCTACGTGGGTTCGGAGAACACATTAGCTGTTCCGTACAACACCGGCAACCTGGGTGCCCAGTATTGGGATATTAGCGGTGGCTGGCTTACCGACAATGCCGTGATCGGAAGCGCACCTGCTGTGTTGGCTGGCGTTGGCGCTGTAACAGCAAGTGGTATAACCGTTGGATTTAATCTTACACCCTGGGTGCTTTCATCTGCGCTCGCGCCACTTCCGGTTGAACTCGTTGGCTTCAATTCAGAATGTAATGGTAATTCTGTTTTGCTGAACTGGACTACGGCCTCTGAACAGAACAATAATTATTTCACGGTTGAACGCAGCGAGGATGGTGTAAATTTCCGCAGCATTGGAACTATTTCAGGTGCAGGAAATTCAAGCCAGCTTCTGAATTATTCATTCACCGATACAGAACCAACAACCGGAACAACGTACTACCGTTTGCGTCAAACCGATTACGACGGGCATTTTACCACCAGTTCGCTTATTGTTCAGGATCAGTGCGGCAATGGCGGAGAAACGGTTGGCGCGTTCAGCAATGGCTCTGATGTAACGATCAATATCTTCGCACCAGCAGAATCGAATTACACGGTGACTGTTTACGACCTGCAGGGAAAAGTAATTGCGACCGAACAAATTGCTGCGGGTGTTGGATCGAGTCAAACTGTGCTCAACGGATTTCTTCCGGCGGTTGGCTTGTATATGATCAACATCACGGGTGATTCCGGGATTCAGTACGCGGACAAGTTGTACTTCCAGAAATAAACATTCTTTTATTTTTTACCACAGAGTGCGCTGAGTGATTTTCACAGAGATTCACTGAGCGCTTCTCAATATGCTACCCTGTGAAATACCTCGGTGATCCTCTGCGGATCTGTGTTTCCCAATGGTACACGGAACACACGGAAAAGGCGGAACGCCACGGATTTAATCGCTGCGCGATTTGTTGCTTTAAATTTTACCGCAGAGGCGCAGAGGCGCTGAGATGCAACTCAAGAAACACTTAAACATCGCAATCGCGCAGCGATTCTCCGCCCGCTCTGCTTTCTCAAATCCTTGCCCTTCCTCTGCGCCTCCGCGCCTCTGCGGTGAAAAAAAGGAGTGATCAGTATTTAGCGAGGATGTTTTTCAATCCCTCCACCCATTTCTCAGAACTGTTCAACGAAGGAACAAGTTGCACATGCTCTCCGCCGTGTTCGCGGAATAATTCATTGTACTCCACGCCAATTTCGTGAATGGTCTCGAGGCAGTCGGCAACAAACGCCGGTGAAAACACGAGTAGTTTTTTCTTTCCTTGTTTCGCAAGGTCAGCAATCACCTGGTCGGAGAAAGGCTGAAGCCAGGGAGTCCGTCCAAGCCGCGACTGAAAACAAATGGTGTACTGTTCTTTCGGAATAGATAATCTTTCGGCAATCGTTCGGGCTGTTTGCACGCAATTCGCGCGGTAACAATATTGATTGCGCTGCGTGATCACTTCACAGCAGGAACCGAAACTGCATTTTCCATCACCGAGTTCATGAGACGTTTTCGTGATCTGTCTTTCCGGCACGCCGTGAAAACTGAATAGTACGTGATCATAATTGCGGTGATCAAATCCGGATGCTGTTTCAATCAGCGCATCCATGTACTCCGGCAAATGATGAAACCGTTCAATGATTTTTATTTCCGGAAGACCGGCAATTTTTTTCTTCGCGGCATTGATCGCGTCGATGGTTGATCCGGTTGCTGCTGAAGAATATTGCGGGTAAAGTGGAAGTGCGATGATGCGGTCAACGCCTTTGTCGCGGAGCTCGAGCAAAGCATTCTTCAGCGAAGGACTTTGATACCGCATGCCAAAAGCAACATGATAGTTTTCGCCGAGCGAACCGGAAAGTTTGGCCTGCAAAGATTTGCCGTGTATTAAAAGCGGGGAACCTTCTTTGGTCCAGATCGACTCATACAGTTTCGCCGACTTCGGTGCGCGCAACGGTGCGATGATGAAGTTGATCAGGAACCACCGGCTTACCGGGTTGATATCGATCACCCGTGGATCCATCAGGAATTCGCGAAGGTATTTTCTTACATCACCCACAGCCGGACTGTCGGGCGTACCGAGGTTCAATAATAATATTCCAGTTTTCATCAAGGCGTTTGAGGGCACAAAGATAAGCATCAGTGCGCAGTAAAATCAGTATGCAGTGCGCAGTATCTCAATGCGCGTTCGACACGCGTTGACTGCGCACTGCGCACTGTTTTACTGCGCACTGAATTACTGCGTGCCTTTCCTCGGAATTTTCATAAACTGATCACCCGGATTCGATG